>RPQK01000323.1 GCA_003819755.1 Acidobacteriota bacterium
CATTTCTTCCTCACTTCGACATTCGACATTCGATATTCGATATTCGACATTCTGTCTTTCTTCTTCATCGGGCAGGCTTTTGGTTGCGGCTACGCCGCGCCGTGTAATTCGTGGATAAAGAAGCTGTTTACTTCTAAAACCCCACCACCTTATACGTCCACGCCGCGGCGATGCCGGCGATGATGGGTACGAGGGCCGGAACCCAGGCATAGCCCCAATCTGAATCCCGCTTGGGACCATCGATCGGAAGCAGCGCATGAGCCAGGCGGGGAGCCAAGTCCCTCGCCGGATTTATGGCGTAACCGGTGGGCCCTCCCAACGAAAGACCGATCCCCCAGACCAGGATTCCAACCAGCAAAGGCTGTATGCCCTGACTGTATACGAGCGACAGATCCAGATTGCTGATGTTTCGCAACGACTGGGCGTGGTCCGCGATCGCCAGGACGCCAAAAACAAGCACGAAGGTCCCGATAAACTCCGTCAGGGCATTGGCACCCAGCCGGCGAACGGCCGGGATCGTGCAAAAGACACCCAATTTCAGGTTCGGGTCAGAGGTCTCACCCCAATGGGGCAGATAGGCGAGCCAGACGAGCACACCCCCCACGAAGGCACCCAGAAGCTGAGCCGCGACGTATCCGGGAACCTGCGACCAGGGAAAAGCCCCCACCGAAGCAGCCGCAATCGTGAAGGCGGGATTAATATGCCCCCCGCTGATCCTCCCGATGGCGTACAGAGAGACTACAACGCCTAATCCCCACCCGGTCGTAATGACCATCCAGCCCGCATTCTGAGCTTTGGACTTGTTCAGGACGACACCGGCGACGACCCCGTCACCGAACAGCACCAGAAGAGCAGTTCCAATGAACTCGGCCAGGTAAGCAGCCATTTTCCCCCCTGCGATTGACGATTTACAAAGCCGCCGCCTCAGTCTCTCCCTCCAATCGTCACTCGTCAATCGTCAATCGTCAATTCCTGCCCCGTTTTGCCCCTTCCGAATCGACAGCCACTTGGTGTAGTCTCTTGCGCATTCATAGGAAGGAGAGTAACTATGTCGAGCAATTATGTGCCTCCGATTCCCGGTCAGCCCCAGAAGAAGAAGACTCCCTGGTGGATATGGGGTCTGCTGGGTTGCGGCGGGCTCATCGTGGTCGTTGTGATCGTCGTGGTGGCCGGGGGCGCTTATCTCTGGACGAAAGTCCCGAAGACCGAACTCGGCATGGTGGCAAGGGTCATAGAAATGACCAATCCAGACGTCCAGGTGGTGTCCCTGGATGAGGCGAGAGGAATCGTCACTCTAAAGGACAAGAAGACAGGCAAACAGGTGACGGTCAACCTCGAGGACGCCAAGCAAGGCAAAATCTCCTTCACCGACGGCAAAGAATCTGTGACCATCGGCGGCCAGGAAGGGGTCATCAAAGTTGAAGGCGAGAAAGGAAGCGCGGTCTACGGACAAGCTCCTCAGAATCTGCCTTCCTGGCTGCCCGCCTATCCCGGCGCGACCGCTCAGCCCGGCGGCATGTCATCCGACATGGAGGGGGTGAAGGCTGGGGTCGTCAATTTCACGACGTCTGATTCGGTCTCCAAAGTCATCGCCTTCTACAAAGAGAAACTGGGCGAGAATGGCCTCCAGCCTGGCGACGAGGGGGAGCAACCCAACGAGGATTTTGCCTCTCTGACCGCCCGCTCCGAGGACGAGAAAAAGAGCGTTACAGTCACTGCAACGCGCACCGAGAGCCAGACAACGGTCGGCGTCTCTTATGAAGAGAAGACCCGGTAATTACCGGTTCAGGGTTCGGGGTTCGGGGTTCGGGGTTCCCGGTGACAGTGCAGCCGTGAACCCTGAATCATGAACTGTCCATCCCGGCCCTATTCTGCTTTCGACCACTCCTGTCCCGAAAACGAACAGACTGGCTGCACCACTTTTCCGCGTCTTCCACGCCGGCTCTAATTCCGCGTTGTTCGCGGGCTTGGGAACACTTCTTGCTTCCCGGTATCTAAGAGATCCAGAGAGAAGATCGAGGAGAGAACATGCTCGAAGCTCGAAACCTGACCAAGGCGTACGCGATTCGGGAAGTTGTGAGCGGGGTGAACTTTCAGGTCGGCCCGTCCCAGATTCTCGGTTACCTGGGTCCGAACGGGGCCGGGAAATCAACCACGGTGAAGATGCTGACCGGGCTTATCGAACCGACACGGGGGGCTGTCTTCCACAACGGGCAGGACATCCGAAAGGATTTGGTGGCGTACAAACGCCGACTAGGCTTTGTCCCGGAATCACCGGATCTTTACAGTCATTTGAGCGGCTTCGAGTACCTGCAACTCGCTGGCCGGCTGCGCGGACTTCCCGCCCGCCTGCTTGAAACCAAGATTACCGAGCTCCTGAGGCTGTTCTCTCTCTATCCGCAGCGGCGATCCGTAATCGCTTCCTACTCCAAAGGAATGCGCCAGAAGATCCTCATTTCGGCCGCCCTGCTGCATAATCCCGAGATCCTGATTTTTGACGAACCGCTGTCCGGGCTCGACGTCACCTCGGCTCTCATTTTCAAGAACCTGGTTCAGGCTTTGGCGGCGCAGGGCAAGATCATCATCTACAGTTCTCACGTGCTGGAAGTCGTGGAAAAACTCTGTTCGAGAGTCATCATCATCCACGACGGCAAGGTCGTCGCAGACGATTCGGTGGTGCATCTCCGTGATCTGATGAAGCTCCCCTCGCTGGAGCGGATTTTCACCGAATTGGTCGTTCAGGAAGACACCGAGGATATCGCCAGGCAAATGGTAGAGGTCATGAAGTTACCTGCCTGAAAGAGAGAACGCACACGGGGGCGAGGGCCGAACGAGACTGCTTGACAGGCTGGCTGGGAGCATCCACGTAGGGGGTTCTATGACCCGATCGGAAACGCATGTGCGCTGGCGCGACAAGAGTCAGTTTGCCATCCTGACTCGACACTTCTTCAGCCGCTTCTTCGACAACGAGTTCGTGGCTCCGGGCGGCGAGATGATGTTCTCCATTACCCAGATTCTGGCTGTTCTGGCCGTCCCCGGAGCCTTCTTTGCGATCTGGGCCTTTTCGAAATACCCCTTTCTGATCGCCCGCTCTACGAGCGCCGCCGCGGTGGATTCCTGGGGAGACCGCTGCTTCTTTGTCTCGTTTTCCATGATTGTCATGGGATTGGTCACGGTTGTGGAATGGGACAGCCTCTTCCCCGACCGCAGGGATTATCAGAACCTGCTCGCCCTCCCTTTGCGGGTGAGGACCTTCTTCACGGCCAAGATCGCGAGCCTGTTCCTTTTCATGACCCTGTTCTCGATTACGATCAACAGTGCCTCGGGCGTCTTCTTTCCGTTCGCAGCAACGATGCAGAAAACATCCTTCGGCTTCCTGGTCCGTTTCCTGATCGGGCATTTCGTCGCCGTCAATCTGGCCGGAGCTTTCGTTTTCTTCTTCCTGGTGGCGTTACAGGGTTTCTTCATCGCGGTCCTTCCGCATCGACTTTTTCAAAAGGTCTCGGTCCTGATCCAGTCAACATTGCTGGTCCTCCTGTTGTCGGTTTTCCTGGTGCTAGGCCAGCTGATCGGGAAGGTGAAACAGTCAGACAACATCGTCTACGACCTGCTCTTCGCACCGGCGTGGTTTACCACCCTGTACGATCGAATCCTCAGAATCCCGTCAATCCACACGTCGCTTCCATGGACGCTGGCCTTAGCCGCCTTCGGCTTGGCTTTCACGCTTTCCCTCCTGTTCTACGCGATTGCCTATCGCAAACACGTTACCCGATTGCTTGATGCCAACACAGCCGCTACCGACCGGTTCAGCCCGGCTTCCGCGCTGGTCTCACTGTTTCGGCGAGCGTTCGTCCGGCACCCCTTCGAGCTTGCCGCCTTTGACTTTGTGATCTTCACTGTAAGCCGCAGTCGTAAGCACCGGATGGTGGTAGGAAGCGCCCTGGGAGTGGGGATCGCCTTCTCTCTGGCGTGGCTTTTCGGCCTGTTGGCCGCGAAGGGAATCGCCGGACTTTATCAGCTGAACCTGACGATGCTGATGATTCCGCCCACACTGACGTTCATGCTTGTCGGAGGTCTGCGGTTCGCTTTTAACCTTCCGGTGGAGCTTCGGAGTAACTGGATTTTCCGGTTGTCAGACCAGGCCGAATACGCGCAGTTTTGGCGGGGGGTGAGGAAAGCGCTTATCCTGATCGTTGTCGTCCCTCTCTATCTGGCGGCTTTTCTGTCCTATGGCTTCTGCTGGGGCTGGCCGACCGCCCTTGGCTGCGGCCTGATAGCGTTGATCGAGGCGCTGCTGCTGATGGAATGGCTGTTCCGCGACTTTCCGAAGATTCCTTTCGCCTGTTCCTACCTGCCCGGTAAGGGAAACCTGAAGTCCCGATGGCCTGTCTATATTGTTTCGTTCAGCCTTTACGTCTTCTTCTCGGGCCTCCTTCAGGGGAGCTTCCTGGGCAACCCGACTCGCTACTCTGCGGCTGTATTGATTGGAATGTTTCTTGTTTGGCGGATGAACAGGCGTCGAGAACGTTTTTTGAAGGCGCGGTTTGTTCCGGTGTACGAGGATCTGCCCGATCCGCCCTTCCTGCTGCTCGGAGTAGGTAGCCTCCGGCTGAAGCCCGAGCCCGAGTGAGCCGCGGAGGTACAAAGCTTCCGACGGAAGCTTTGTGACCCGGCGCGCTCACCCTAGCGTATCTTAATCCGGTCGAGCAGGGTTGTAGGGTCCTCCTCCTGCTTCGGCGGCTGCTCTTCCTCGCCCGACTCCGCTTTCAGCGGAATTCGCGGCAGCAGTGGCGGCGGGACGGGCGATTCTGCGGGCATGAAATTCAAATCCATCGACTGCCTCTGTTTCTTCTCTTCCGCCTTGGGATCCTGGACTATTGAAATATCCGTCAGTTCGACTCTATCAGCCCCCTTTAGCCGTTTCAGATATTCAAAAGCCTCTCGCAGATTGGCGTTTTCGGGCGACACGTCGACCTGAATCGTCAGTCTGATTAACTTGCCGATCGTCATAACGTAGAAGATCGCAGCACAACCAGAATGTTTCACTGTAACTGCGAGCACTTTCTTTCTTCCCATGGGTTGGGATATGCTCTCCCGCATCACCAATAAGAATGCCATACGCGAACCAGTCCTTTTTTTTCGCGGGAGGGTCGTTGTGAAAACAAGATTTCTTGCTTGCCTAATCGTATGTTTTTGTTTGTGTGCGTGGTCCTATGCTCAGGAAGTTGCCTATTTACCGCAAGTTGCAAACGGCGTAACTTCGGGCATCAGCATGCGGACCACCTTCATCATCTTTAATCCGACTGGCGTGCCTGACACGGCCACAATTCGTCTGACCGATAATGACGCTCAACCGTTCGTCGTAACGATCCCCGGGTTGGGGACAAACAGTAGTTTCGGACCGTTGACGATTGGACCCGGCCAGACAAAGATCTACCAAACGGACGGCGCCGGCGCGTTAAAGCCCGGAGCTGCCCGGGTTGAATCGCAGCGGCCGCTTGGCGTCTCGGCGATCTTTACCATGTATATCAATGGTGCGTTTACGACGCAGGCGGGAGTGGGCAGTTCAGAGCTGATGACAAATTTTGTCCTTCCGGTCGATGCGTCCTCCGGATTCAACACCGGAGTGGCCATCTTCGCACAACAGACCACCTCTCTTACCTACACCTTAAGAAGGCTGGACGGAACCGTTGCGGGGACGAAGGAAAACGTGCAACTCCAGAGTCAAAAGCACGTTGCAACCTTCGTGGCCGGGGGAGACGGTCTTTTTCCCAACGCCGCCAACTTCACTCGAGGGACCCTGGAAGTGACGGCCACGAATGCTGTGGCAGCCGTGGTTCTGCGTCAGAACGGCGCGGCTCTCTCGACGCTGCCGGTCGTCGCCAAAGACTCGTCCACTACGGACTTCAACTTGCCCCAGATCGCCAACGGTGTTGCAGGTTCCTTAAGCATGAAGACCACCTTCATCCTGTTCAACCTTTCTGACACGGAAGTGATCGCCGAGGTTAGCATCAAGAAGCCCAATGGAACGCAGTTTCCGATTGTTCGGACGGATAATCTGGCGACTGTCGGGGGGGCACAACCGGCTGGTCTGCCAGCTCAGGTTATCGCGTCCGACTTTGCCGTGCACATGAAGCCCGGGGTCTCGGCCTTCATCACCTCGACCGGTGCCGGCGATCTGTCAGCGGGTAGTGCGCAGGTCCAATCAGACGCGCCGATCGGAGTTTCGGCCATTTACACTCTGTATGACAACAACGTCTTCCAGACCGAGGCGGGCGTTGGCGACTCGCCGATGACCACCGATTTCACTCTACCGGTTGATAATTCGGGGGCTTCGAGCACTTCGGTGGCGCTGTTTAATCCGAACGACTTCCCTGTGAATGTAAGCGTCTGGCGGAACGACGAGAACGGTGCCAGTGCCGGCACGCTCACGACCCCAATCACCCTGCAGCCATTTCAACAGACGGCGAAGTCGCTCACGGAGTTATTCCCGGGGGCGACGAACGTCCGTGGTTCCATGGGAATTTCTTCGCCCGGAGCAATTTCTGCCGTTGCTGTGCTCACGAACAGTGCGCCGCTTTCCTACACCACCCTGCCCGTTGTCCAGGGTAACTTTGAAGGGACGGTGCCTGCGGCCGCACCGCTGTTGAGCAAACAGAGAAGCGGGATTGCGGCAACGACGAATGCCACGGTCAACGAGACCCTCTCGCCCGGCTTCCGCCTCTCCGGCACCGTCGGCGGGCCGGTAGGGAACGTGAGCTCGGTAACGGCCCGTTCGACCGCAGCCGGCGGCCTGGTCTATGGTGCAGCGGTCGATTTTCAGACGAACAAATACGTCATAGTTGTCCCCGCGGGCACCTACGAATTGAATGTCTGCTACTCGCCGGCAAGTCAGATTCCGCTCGGCCTGCCCTCTCTGACGTACACCGCTCAGCCGAACGTGACCGTTAATGCTGATACAGTCCGTGACCTTGCCGTCCCGGCTGTAACCTTAAGACAGGTAATGGGCACGGTTACCGGAGCCAACCCGCTTGGTGGAGCTCTGATGGGGCTGCTGCGTTTCGCGTCGGAAGACCATCGAACCGGGGGCAACGCGACCGTGGCCGCGGGGATGTTCACGGCGCAGTTGCCGGATGGGACGTACACCGTCGACTTGGCGCTCACAGCCTTTGGCGGCGGCCAGATCTCGCTCGGCTTCTACAACATCGGCACCTTGACCGTGAGCGGTGGAGGAGCGGGCAACTTTGCCGTTCCGGCCACCGTGCAGCTGTCGGGGATCGTGAGCCGGGCCGGGGCCGCCGGTGTCCCCGCCAACTCCATGATCTTCGCCTCCGACACGAGTGTCCCCGTGCCTACCTCGGCCCAGCTGGCTTGTGCCAGCTCTGCGGGCGGAAGCATGGGCTCGATCGATCCCGGTACCGGCGCTTATCAACTGCTGGTGCCACAAGGCCGACCGCTCGGGTCCAACCTGATGATGCCCGTCAGCCAAACAGGCTACGTCATGTTCCCGGCTGATGGCCGCAACCTCGGGTCTTTGTCCGCCAACCGCACCGAGAACTACAACGTTCCGGCGCTCCCCGGCATGGTCACAATATCTGGTAAGGTGACCGACAACCAGGGGCAAGGGGTCGCGGGAGTGTCGGTCTCCGCCATGTCCAAACAGATTACCGGGGCGGCCCAGGTCTACTTCATCACTGGCGCAGAAACCGACGGTTCCGGGAACTACACCGTGCAGGTGCTGAACGGAACCAATTACGACATGATGTTCGCCCCGCCGCCGCCGCAGCCGTAGCGCGGGAACCAGGATCTGAAAGCGGGAGTCGGAAACCAGCAACTTCTGACTCCCGCTTTCTGTCATCCGTATCAGGAGTATCCACGTGAACCATCGAGACAGACCGCCTTACGGGAATAACGACGGCCACCACCGCCGGCATCACGGGTGGAGGGAGGAGAGGCACTCGGGGCCGCCCGAAAGCACCAACCAGGAAGTTCAGTACCTAAGGAAACTGATTGAGAATCGGACTCCCGTGACCGTGCGGCTACAAGACAACCAGGAAGTGCACGGCCTCATCGAGTACTACGATCGATCGTTCATCCGCCTCACACGCGAAGGCCAGCCGAACCTGCTCATCTTCAAGGACAAAATCAAGTACTTGTACGAGGGGTAGGCGGGGCACCGTTCAGCGTTCAGCGTTC
>RPQK01000324.1 GCA_003819755.1 Acidobacteriota bacterium
GGCGCCTGGCCGGCGGTCGAGGCCCAAACGGTTTTTCCGTCCGGATACTGGTGAAACGGGCGATACTTGAAGTCCTTGTCGAGCAGGCCGAATTTCCAGAGCTGGTAGGCGATGTCCTTGCCGACGTAGGTGACCGTGCCGTTACTGCGTACGATTATTTTCGCGTCGGCTGCCTCGCCATCGTCTCCCGGTAGCGGCATGATCCAGCATCCCTTGCTCGGGCCATCGGTACTGAAAGTGATCGTTCCATGTTCCTTGAGTTTCTGAAAGGCCTCGTCCCAAAACCGCAGCTGCAGAATTTCGCTCTCCCGCGGAAGCACGTCGTACTGCACACCGATGCGGAGCATGGTTGCCAGGTGAGTGTGAACAATTCGATCAGAGACATAGGCGGCGAGCTCCGCCGTTTCCCCGTGGCCTTCTTCGATCTCCTTGAGAGCCCGGTAGCGATACTGCACGTGCGATTCGTCGTGCGAAAACCAGTCCGAAACCTCCGCATAGAGATCCCAGCAGTAGTAGTCGAAGGGATCAGGCAGTTCCTTCACCTGGTCAAGCGTGAGGCGGCGCAATTGCTGGAAACCGACCAGGACGTCTGCCACCTGAACGCCGGTGTTATCGATGTAGTTTTGAACCTCCACTTCTTGACCCGAGGCGCGGAGCAGGCGGACAAAAGTGTCTCCAAGCGCAGCGTTTCGCAGGTGACCAATGTGGGCGGCTTTGTTCGGGTTGATATTGGTGTGCTCGACAATCACCTTCTCCCCGCCAGGCTCGGCCCGGTTGTCGATCACCCAGGCGTAGAGATCCTGGAAGAACGGGGCTCGCGCAAAGAAAACGTTGACGTAGCCGGCCCCGGCCGCCTCGAATCTGGCGACCTCGGGAAGGGGAGGGACGGCGGATGCTATTTCCTGGGCGATTTGCCGCGGAGCTTTGCGCAGCGTCTTAGCCAGTTCAAAGGCGAAAGGAAAGGCGAGGTCGCCCATTTCCGTCTTGGGCGGTGTCTCAACCGAAAGCTTCTCAAGCTGAATTCCATATTTCTGTTGGATGAAAGCGCGAAGATGAGCCGCAACGGTCTCGATTCTGCGTAGGAGCATAGGGGACTATGATAGCGCATCGGGCGCTACGGCGGCATCGGGCAGAGGGCCTTTGGCACAATCGATTGTGTACGGGGCTTCTATTGTGGCCGGACTCTCCAGCGAGCCTTGGACACAATCGATTCTGTACGGGGCTTTTATTGTGGCCGGACTCTCCAGAGTCCGGCAGCCGGACCGTCGGGTCCGGCCCAAACGGGGCGAGCTGCAACCATCGTTCTCGCCGGGCTACGAGCCCGGCTGCCGGACTCTGGAGAGTCCGGCCACAATAAAAGCCGCCTGCACTATCGATGGTGGTAGGGCCTTTCGAGCAGTTGCCGCACCGCTTGAATGGCCTTCGGTATCCCCTGTTTAACAGCCTCGGACAGTCCTTCGCTGAGGCCGAAGTTTTGGCCGCCGATACTGACGAGGTAGGTGCGGGCAATCCGACCGTAGAGGACTTTGGCAGTCATGAGCAGCATCGGGGGGGCGAACTGGTGGGTGAAGCTTTGTTCCGGCTCGGATAGATGGACTTCCTCGACTCTGACCTCGCCGGGTTGGCTTTCGGAGCTGGCGTCGATGAAGATAGCCAGCTCCGCCCGGCTCAGCAGTTCGGCCAATTCGGGGCGGAGCTGGAGCTCGATCAGAATATGGACTTCCGGATCGTCGATTTCTGCGGCAAGCCGGCGCGCGATTTCCGGCCCGACGCCGTCATCCCCTCGCAACGGATTCCCGTATCCAACAATAACGATACGCATACAGAGCGTGAAATCCTTAGGATCAATGCCTACCGCCTTAACTGGTCCAGCACTTCCCCTTCCGGTCCCACCAGGTCGATGGTCAGCGGCATCTGGCCGACGGCGTGGGTCGAACAGCTCAAACATGGGTCGTAGGCCCGAATGACGGCCTCCACCCGGTTGAGCATTCCTTCCTGGAGCTTGTTCCCGTCCACGAAACGGCGGGCGACCTGCAGGACCGCGCGGTTCATCGCCAGATTATTATGCCCCGTCGCGATGATCAGGTTCGCCCAAATGATGCGTCCCTGGTCGTCGATCTTGTAGTGGTGGATGAGCGTGCCTCGCGGTGCCTCAGCTACCCCGATACCCTCGTCGTTGTTCGGCGCAGCGAAAGCACGGACATGCTTGCTCAGAATGTCCTTATGGTGCAGCAGCTGTTCCATTTTCTCCAGGCAGAAAAGGATCTCGATGAGCCGGGCGTAATGGTAGTGGAAGGAGCTCAAGACCGCTCCCCGCTCCAGCGTCCGGAATTCCGCGAACTCCTGGTCGGCCAGCGGCGAACCGCAGTGGTTCACAAGATTGAGCCGAGCCAGCGGGCCGACCCGATAGATTCCTTCCGGATATCCCAGCGGCTTGTAGTACGGGAACTTCAGGTAAGTCCAGGGCTCGACTGCTTCGCCCAGGAAATCCTGGTAGGTCCGAGGGTCAACGTGATCGGCCACGATATTGCCGGTCGAATCGACAATTCGAAGCCACCCGTCGCCGTAGAACCCGAGACCGGCACTGGCGCTCACCATTCCGAGGAACATCGTCGGGAAGTTCCCGAAGACGCGAATCTCTTCCCGGTATTTCTCGAGTCCGCGCTTAAACCAGCCCAGGGTCCGGAGGATGACATCGATGCCCTCCGGGATCAGCGAGAGAATCCGGTCTCGCTGCTCGACCGACAAGGGTGCGTTGACACCGCCGGGGACGACCCACGCCGGGTGGATTCGTTTGCCTCCCAGTGATTCAACGATCTCCTGTCCGTACTGCCGCAGCCGAATGCCGTCGCGGGCGACGCCCGGGTTGGCGGCCATCAAACCGAAGATGTTTCGGGTTTGAGGATCGGCGTCCATGCCGAGCAGCAGGTCAGGCGAAGACAGGTGGAAGAAGCTCAGGGCATGCGACTGGATGATCTGCGCCAGGTTCATGATTCGGCGGAGATTTGCGCCGGGCTCCGGTATCCGAACACCCATCAACGCGTCGCAGGCCTTGGCCGAAGCCATAAGGTGGCTGACCGGGCAGATTCCGCAAATGCGGGCCATCAGGGACGGCATTTCATAGAAAGGCCGGCCCTCGCACAACTTTTCAAACCCTCGTACCTGGCCGATATGAAAGAAGGCATTGTTCACCATCCCGTCGTCGCCGACGTGGATGGTGATCTTGCCGTGGCCCTCGATTCGGGTCAATGGATCAATAACAATCTTCTTTGCCATGGCTTTTCTCCTCACGCTCCAAACCGGCTCAGCAATGAGATATCCGGAACCGAGCCTGAGAGAAGCCCAACCAGAAGGGCATGAATGGTATCGGCAGAAGGCGGGCATCCAGGCACGAAGACATCAACCTTGACGACCTCGCGGACCGGACAGACCCGACTCCGCAGAGCCGGAACGCTTTCCGACGGTATTTGCGGCTGAAGCGTGACATTCTCCAGATAAACCCGCTCCAACACGGCCTTCGCACCGCATGTGTTCCGCATGGAAGGGACATTGCCGGTTACGGCGCAGTCGCCAAGCGACACCAGCGTCTTGGTTCGCTGGCGAATCATCTTGATCTTCTCCTCGTCCTCGACGTTTCCAATCGCGCCCTCGACGAGGGTGATGTCCACTTCCTGCGGGAATTCTTTATTGTCAACCAAAGGTGAATAGACAATCTCGACCTTGTCGGCTATTTCGACCAGTCGCTCGTCCATGTCCAGTAAGGACATATGGCAACCGGAACAGCCGTCCAGCCAGACGGTTGCCAGGCGTACTTTGCTCATCGACGTCCCTCTCTCATTGAAACGATGTAGGGCAGAAATCCCTTCTTCTTCGACATCTCGGCCACGGACTTGCCTTTTTCAACCAAGGCGCCGGTGGGGCAGAGTTGAACGCATTTCCCGCAACTCGTGCAGGTCTCGGAATCGCCCCAGGCCTCGTTCATGTCGCTGATGATCCGCATGCTCGTGCCGCGGCCCATCAGGTCCCAGGTGTGGGCGCCCTCGACCTCCCCGCAGACCCTGACGCAGCGGGCGCAGAGGATGCAGCGGTTGTGATCAACCACGAACCGCTGGTGCGAAGCATCGACAGTCAGCTTCGGAAACCGATACGGAAACCGGATACTGTCGATCCCGAGGTTCTGAGCCAGGCTCTGCAACTCGCAATTGCCGTTTGACACGCAGACGGCGCAGATGTGGTTGCCATCCGAGAACAAAAGCTCGAGGATCATTTTCCGATAGCTGGCGAGCCGCTCCGACTTGGTCACCACTTCCATTCCCTCGCGAACCAGGGTGACGCAGGCCGGGAACAGCTTCGGTGAGCCCTTGATTTCCACCAGGCAGAGCCGGCAGCTTCCGACCGGAGACAATCCGGGAACGTGGCACAGAGTCGGGATGTTGATTCGGTT
Organism: Acidobacteriota bacterium; assembly: GCA_003819755.1. Lineage (GTDB taxonomy): Bacteria > Acidobacteriota > UBA6911 > RPQK01 > RPQK01 > RPQK01. Next base: position 4,445 of record RPQK01000324.1, read on the forward strand.
TTGCCGCGCGACGTCCAGGATGGTCTCTTCCTCACGGCCGCTCACGTCGCGATCGTCTATTTTGAGGGTTTTTACCCTGGCAGGAGCGGTGCTCATGCTGTCACCTCCGTCGGTACTTTAATTTTGCAGATTCCAGCGGGACAGGTCTTATTGACGATGTGCTCCATATACTCGTCCCGGAAATACCGTAGTGTGCTCAGGACCGGGTTAGGAGCCGACTGGCCCAGACCGCAAAGACTGGTGTTCCTCACGAGGTCGCACAGATCTTCGAGCATCTCCAGGTCTTCGAGCCCGGCTTTGCCTTCAGTGATCTTGTGGAGCAAGTCATACATCTGGGCCGTTCCGACCCGGCAGGGCACGCACTTGCCGCAAGACTCGGACATGCAGAACTCCATGAAGTACTTGGCGACGTCGACCATGCACGACGTCTCATCCATGACGATCATGCCGCCCGACCCCATGATCGATCCCAGCTTGTTCAGCGACTCGTAGTCGACCGGCATATCCAGGAACTGCTCGGGAATGCATCCCCCGGAAGGGCCGCCTGTCTGCACGGCCTTCAGGCGTTTCCCGTCTGGAATGCCGCCGCCGATATCGAACACGATCTCACGCAAGGTCATTCCCATCGGGACTTCAATGAGATCGGTGTTCGCAACTCGCCCTGCCAGCGCGAATACCTTCGTGCCTTTGCTCTTTTCCGTTCCAATGGAGGCGTACCAGTTGCCCCCCCGCCCCGCAATGGGGGCGATATTGGCGAAGGTTTCGACGTTGTTGATCAAGGTCGGGCAGCCCCAGAGGCCGGCTTCAGCCGGATACGGAGGCCGTGGCTTCGGGTTCCCCCGGCGGCCTTCTACGGAAGCGATCAGGGCTGTCTCTTCTCCGCAGACGAACGCGCCCGCCCCCAAGCGGACATCAATATTGAAGTTGAATGTCGTTCCGCAGATATCGATGCCCAGGAAACGCAAGCGCCGGGCCTGTTTGATCGCATTCTGAAGCCGCTCGATGGCGAGCGGGTACTCGGCCCGGACATAAACGTAGCCCTGACTGGCGCCCACCGCATATGCGGCGATCGCCATACCCTCAAGGACTCGATGCGGGTCGCTCTCGAGCACGCTCCGGTCCATGAAGGCCCCGGGGTCGCCCTCGTCGGCATTGCAGATCACGTACTTCGGGCTTCCAGGCGCTTTTGCAACCGTGCTCCACTTCAGGCCGGTGGGATATCCGGCGCCGCCTCGCCCACGGAGTCCGCTCTTGTAAACTTCCTCGATGATCTGGGCTGGAGTCATCTCGGTCAGGACTTTTGTCAGCGACTGGTAACCGCCTGACAGGAGGTAGTCTTCGATTCGGTTCGGGTCGATCTTCCCGCAATTCTCGAGAACGATCTTCACCTGCCGGGTAAAGAACGGCGCTTCGCTCGGGCCCTTGATCCTGGCGACCGGCTGGCCCTCGAGGCTCGCCACGACTTCCGCCGCGTCTTCGGGTTTGACCTCCTGGTAAAGCGTCCCGGTCTCCTCGACGGAGACAAGGGGTCCGGCAGCGCAAAGTCCCATGCAGCCGACGCCCTTTATCTGGCACTCATGTTCGCGACCCTGGCGCTTGATCTCGTCTTCGAGCGCGGCTTTCACTTTGTCGCTTTGAGATGAAAGACAGCCGGCGGCCACGCAGACACACACATGGTGTTTGAATTTCTCCTGCGTTTCCCGCTCGGTCGTAATCGTATTAGTGAGTTCTTCCGGCGTCATTTCGTCCACCTCCGCATCCGGTTAACGGTCTCCAGAGGAGTCAGTTTGCCCACGACGTCGCCGTCCATCACGGCCGCGGGGGCCAGACCGCACGAACCCAGACAACGGGCTGAGACAAGCGAGATATTGCCGTCAGAAGTGGTCTCACCCGGCTTGATTCCGTAAGTTTCTTCTATGGCCGTCAGGATGGCCGGCACACCCTTGATGTAGCAGGCGGTACCGGTGCAGATAACGCACGTATGCCTTCCCTGGGGCTTCAGGTTGAAAAAGTGATAGAAGGTCGCCACTCCGTAAACCTGGCTCAGAGGGACCCGTAGCGCGCCAGCCACGAATCGCAGAGCCTGCTCATCCAGGTAACCGAAGGTCTCCTGAACCGTGTGCAACGTCTCGATGAGCGCATTCGGCCGGTAGCCGTGCTTGCGCATGGCTGCCCCGACGATCCGCCATCGCGTGTCACTGGAGGGCGGAGTGGTACTTCCAAACTCGGTCCACATTAATAGCTCCTTTCTCCCCCTGCATATCGCAATATGCAGACCATAAATAGAAGGCCCTGAAAGCCACGAGCGACGGGGATCTGGCGGAAACCGCTGGGGCAAAGCACCCACGTGAACCGTTAAAAGACGTAAGTGGCGGGGGCGATTGTTGCTTGAATCAGCGGCTGATAGAATCCTGGGAGTGCAGGCGAGACGCCTGCGCTCCCAGCGGAGACGGTCATGAAGAAGAAAAACTACTTGGGCAAGACGAGTATCGGCGGAAAGAAGCTGCAGCCGGAAAGCCTGATGATGAGCTACGGCTACCACCCCCAGTGGTCTGAAGGCGCCATCAAGTGCCCTATCTTTCAGACCTCCACTTTTGTCTTTAAGAGCGCGGAAGACGGAAAGGCGTTCTTCGAAATCGCGCTCGGGCTTAGGGAAGAAAGGCCGCGTGACGAACCTGGTCTCATATACAGCCGCCTCAATAACCCCGACCTCGAAATTCTGGAGGACCGTCTCACTCTCTGGGACGAAGCCGAAGACTGCGCTGTATTCGAAAGCGGAATGGCCGCCATCTCCACCGTCCTGTTCGAGTTTCTGAAGCCGGGAGACCTCGTCCTTCATAGCGAGCCCCTCTACGGAGGGACAGAGTACTTTCTTGAACAGGTCTTGCCCAAGTACGGAGTCCAGACAGTCGGATTCCCGGCGGGTGCCTCAGGGGTGCAGATTGAGAACATCCTGGTCGAGAGCGGTAACCCCGACAAGCTGGCCGTCGTCTATATTGAAACGCCCGGCAATCCGACCAACGCGCTGGTCGACCTCGAGGCGTGTGTGAAACTCGCGAAGGCGCGTTCCACAGCTGACCGGCGCGTGATCGTTGCTGTGGACAACACCTTTCTGGGTCCTGTCTGGCAGCATCCCCTGAAGTTCGGAGTCGATCTGGTCCTCTACTCAGCGACGAAGTTCATCGGCGGCCACAGCGACGTGATTGCGGGCGTCTGCCTGGGTTCGCAGGAACTGATGAGAAGGGTTAAGAATCTTCGAACCTTCATGGGGACGATGGCTTCACCCTGGACCGGCTGGCTGCTGCTCCGTAGCCTGGAAACTCTCAAATTGCGCATGACCTCCCAAATGAAAAACGCTCGCCAGGTGGCCGATTTCCTGGCGGAGCACCCGCGGGTGGAGAAGGTGTACTACCTTGGCCTGCTAACCGAGAAAGATCCCCAGTTCCCGGTTTATCGGAAGCAGTGCCTCGCGCCCGGCTCGATGATTTCCTTCGATGTGGTGGGAGGTGAGGCCGAAGCCTTCCGCTTCCTGAACACCCTGCAGTTGTTTAAGCTGGCGGTGAGCTTGGGGGGAACTGAGTCGCTCGCCGAGCACCCGTCGAGCATGACTCATGCTGAACTGACGCCCGAGGAGAAACGCCGGGCCTGCATAACCGACAAGATGATTCGGCTATCGATCGGCGTGGAGAACCCCGAAGATCTCATCGCCGACCTGAAGCAGGCGTTGGAGAA
>RPQK01000325.1 GCA_003819755.1 Acidobacteriota bacterium
CAGGTAATAGGGAGCATCCGCAAGCTCCGGGATCCGAACAGCCTACCTCTCTGGCTGTACCGCATCGCGCGGTCAGCGGCCATGAGCCATTGGAGGGAACGCTATGCGCGGTCCGAAACACAAGCAGATCAGGAACGGGCCTTGGAGACCGCCGAGGAGGTGACCTTCACGAGAGGGGAGGCCGACGCGGTCCATTGGGCGTTGTCCCAACTTTCACCGGAACACCGTGAAGTGCTCACACTGCACTTCCTCGAGGATTTTTCGGTAGACGAGGTTGCGGGAATCGTTGGCGTGCCCGCCGGCACAGTGAAGTCGCGGATTTACTACGCGAAGCGGCTCGTGCGCCAGATGCTGGATAAGGATGCGAAATGCCATGAACAGAACCGACGAGGAGCTGAGGGATAGCCTGCTTGCAACTGAAACCTGGGACCGGCCTCACCAAGACCGGTATGAACAGAATCTGAAAAAACTGCTCGAGGGCCGGCTAAGTGGCGCGCGGAGATGGGTGTTCGCCGCGGTCGGAGCGCCGACGTGCTTAGCCACCGCAATCATCTGCAGCTTCCTGGTGACGCGCGTCGGGAACCTCGGGGCAAAGGCCGGATTAATTCTGGTGGCCCTCTATGGAGTATTCTGTGCCAGCCTTCTGCTCACAATCGCGATTCGTGGCTCGGTCCGGTTTGACGCCTATCTGCGCTCCACGGGAAAGCTTACTTCGGCGGCAGTGCTTCTCTTCGCTCTGGCGGCGCTTCTAACCGCCAGCCTGGCGCCCGATCAGACTTCGTCGATCCAGGTTGTCTGTCTGAGCCTGCTCGGCCTCGTCCCCGCGTTACTGGGGGCTGTGCTTCTGAGGATCCGGGAGGCCGAGACAGTCATCCTATCCAACTCTCTCCGCGTCGAATCCAGGCTGCTGGTGCTCAGGGAACTGGTTCCTCGAGAGCGCGGTCGTGAAGAGCAAAAAAATGGCCAAGACTGAGGAAGCAACCATGCTGACAGAGCTGAGTCGCGAGGAACGCCATTTCGCGGGACAGATTGTCCGGTGGGATAAAGAGGAGCGTGGTCGGGTGCGCTTCGTTGGACATCTCTTTCTGATGTTCGGCGCAGTGGTTTTCGTGTATTGCAGTTTCAGCGTTTATTGGGGAAGCAATCCGCTTCTCCTGGGATTCGGATTCCTCTTGCTGTTAATCGGACTTGGGTTCTGGGGAACGATTGAGGCGGTATCAGATCGCTACCACAAAACGGCGACGATTCTGCTCAAGCTCGAGCCCACGCTTGCCGAATATGAACCCTATGAACCCCGATCCGTATCACGCCTGGCCGGGAGCATGTCCTGAAAACTGACCGTGCCATTTCACACGACACCGCCCTATTCCATTCTGCTGCGGTTGGGGTGGCCAGACTTGCGATAGATGCCATTTCTTTTGACAAGGCCCTGCTACTGTTACCGTCAAACACGACCGGCCGGCCGCTCAGTCAAGATCTATCATCAAGCTGGCGTCGGTTTCGCAGGCGGCAACGATCTTGTTGTGTTTCCGTGTAAGGTTCAGCTGATCTTGAGATTCCGGACCTGAACGGCGGCGAGGGCGTAAACAGAACACCTCTGCAAGGGCTCGCCGGGAGGGGAGAAACGCGCCCTGGAAAGCGCCTGAGCCGACGATTCGGCCACCGGGAAGATCAGGCGTATCGGTAAGGATTCCCGCTCGCCGCCGTAATTACGCAGGCCAGATGAAGTGCGAGGCCGGGCACGATGAAGAACAGGTAACCGGCAATCACAGCAATCAGCCAGACGAACCGAATTCCTATCTGCCCCTTGTACATCTGCCCGAGGCCGGGTATAAGGAAGCTCAAAACGGCTGCCACGCCAGAACTCCATAGAGAGGGGACGCGATGCTGTTTCTTTTTCCAGTCCATCTCTCACATACAAATCGGGCAATCGGGCATATCGTCAGTCGTGATCGTGGCAAATGGTGGAGCTGGATCTGGAACCGCGGTGACGGCAGGTCCGACCAGGTCCGACCCAGGTCTTCCGCCGGCGTTAGTCCCAGTTGGGCCACACTTTTCCGAGGATCCGGTGTCTAAGAAAGGGTAACCGCAAGATTTCGTTCGCGGTCGCATTGATCGCGGGTCCTGTAGAACTTTTGGCGCGCGATCGGATTGCGAGTCGAGCGAAGGGAACAACGCCAAGAATGAGACTCTACCTGGCGCTTCTCCTCAGTCTATGTTGCCTGTTCCCGACGGTATTGGGTGCTGGGAAACAGATTGAGGAATCCTCGCCAAGGATGGCTATCGCCGTCTCCACGGTGTCCGGTGTCCGCTACTATCAGATGCCGGGAACCTCCGAACCAGGCGGAGAGATGATATTTACTCCTTTTTCCGGTTCAAGCATGCGTGTTCGATTGAATTTCTGGATGGAAAACAGTGGACGGCTCGTCTTGCGTTTCTCAACCATCCAATACGCGGGAAACGATTGGCCAAGGGATGAAAGTTTCTGGACGCGCGTGGCGGAATTTAGAATGCAACCGCGAATTGGGGAGACGCTCTACGATAGCAGGTTGGCGGACTTGGGGGTGAGAAGGGTCGTCGTTGTGTCCGCTTTGTCGCCGGTGCCGAATCCGCCACGAGTCTGGACCTCTGTTAGAGCAATCGAGGTCATCGACATCGAAGAAGAACTACGCGGGCGGTACAAGCTGACGTTCAAGAACAGTTCGAGTGAGGTTATCCAAGGCTTGGCCTTTCGAAATTTCGAGGGAGTCGGCACGTCGATCGGGTTGAGGGATGAGGCCCGCGCAGTGTCAGCCGGAGGCACTTTCACACACCGGACATCCTGTGACCCGGTTCGGAATTGCGAGCTGCATGTCACGGCTGCGCTTACTGTCCGCGGAAACTGCTCGGGCGAAGCCGAGCCATGCCGGTTGTTGATGGCACAATGGCGGGGAAGGCAGATCGCGGCGCGACTGATACTGCCCGTCCTGGAGAAGGCGAAAAGTGAAAACGCCTTTGACGCGTCTCAACTAGCCCGGCTTCTCCTCGAAGTCAATGTCACAGACTCGTTGGCCACCGCTGCCACTGATATTCTGCGGTCCACCCGGGCGCGGGCTACATCCAGAGAACAGGTGGAGCACCGTCTCCTGATCGGGGCAAACGAGCTCGTCAATAGCTTGAAGGAACGGTTAGTCGAGCGCGGAAATACTGTGCCGCCCGTCAGCCGAAACCAGGACGTCCTGCTTGAAGAGTTAATCGACAAATGCAGGCGAGTCGTCTCAAACGCTTCACCGACCGGTAAGGGGCGTCTTCGACTCTGATTGTTACCGGCCTGACTCGTTGGCCCGTGGCCGAAACCTTTCTTTTCCTTCTGCCTTAGATCCTGAGCCGATAGCTTCGCCGCTATTACGGAAAGCCGGCGATCAGCCTGTCGTCGTCTTCCACGCATAGCAAAGAAGTCCGGCGCTTAGTGGTCATTTCCATAAATACGATGATGTATCGAGCAGCGGCTGTCCCTGCGTACTTGGTCGACGCAATCAGCGTCTCAACCTCGCCGTCGAAGATTGTCAGGCGGTAATCGGAGCCCAGTCGCGTCGGATCAGGCGGAATCGTTGTCCATGTCTTTCCCCCGTTGGTTGTCTTCAGAACGTCAGCGCCTGGAAGGGTGAGAAACACTACGTAGGGGTTGGTTCGGCTCACCGCGACGGAGGTGACGGTGGAGTAGTAGGCCGGGAATTCGTGCTGGAGATTCCAGCTGGTGCCGGTATCGGTGCTCCTGAATAGTGTCGTGCGGGAAAATGCATAGACAATTTCCGGCGAGGAGGGAGCGCCGGCCAACACATCAATCGATCCGGCGGGCGGTCCACCGCCGGTCCAGACATTGGTACCACCGAACCGAGGTGGTGGAGATGATGGGACTCGAACCCACGACCTCCTGAGTGCGATTCAGGCGCTCTTCCAAACTGAGCTACATCCCCACCGAGGAAAAAAGCATTGTACCTGAAAAAGGCGCCCGAAAGGAACGAGGAATTCGGCCGGAGCAACATCTTGAGCCCGCACGCATCCTGATTGGGGGGTGCTACAATAGCTTTTCCGGCAAGCAAAGAGGGTGATCGCCGTCCGGGGAGACGAGCGGCTGGCTTCGGCTGGCCGTGCCGCCTGAACCGGAGGGAGGAAAGTCCGAACACTACAGGGCAGCGTGCTTCCTAACGGGAAGGAGGGGCAACCCTACGGAAAGTGCCACAGAAAACATACCGCCTGGAGCCTGAAAGGGCTCTTGGTAAGGGTGAAAAGGCGAGGTAAGAGCTCACCGCTTCGGCGGCGACGTCGAAGGCAGGGTAAACCCCACGTGGTGCAAGACCAAATAGGCTCCGCTTGAGCGTGCCCGGCTCTTCCACCCGCGAGGGTGGAGACGGAGCGGGTAGGTCGCTGGAGAACCGGGGTGACCCGGTTCCTAGAGGAATGATCGCCACCCTGAAAAGGGGACAGAATTCGGCTTATATCTTTGCTTGCCGGGATGCGCCATTGTTGATTTTCTATCGATGATTGATGATTGTTTCGCGAGGGTTGGGAACGAACCAATCAGGCGTCTGAATCAATCAACAATCATCAATCAACAATCAGCAATCATCAATCACCAATCAATATGACGGGCACTCTCACTGATGTCCCGGGGATCAAGGTCGGGCACTTTACCGACTCACGCAGGCCGACCGGCTGCACTGTCGTCCTCACTGAGGAAGGCGCGGTTGCGGGCGTCGACGTTCGTGGATCCGCCCCCGGAACCCGAGAGACCGATCTGCTCAACCCGATTAATGCTGTCGAGGAGATCCACGCCGTGGTCCTTTCCGGCGGCAGCGCTTTCGGGCTTGACACGGCCTGTGGGGTCGTCAGGTTCCTGGAAGAGAAGGGAATCGGCTATCCGACCAGAATTGTGCCAATCCCGATCGTCCCCGCCGCCATCCTCTTTGACCTCGCCCTCGGCGATCCGGCCATTCGGCCCGATTGCCAGGCGGGATATCAGGCCTGCCTAAATGCGAACTCAGGACCGGTTGAAGAAGGAAGCGTCGGATGCGGGGCCGGAGCGACGGTCGGCAAGCTCCTGGGCCCCGAACGCGCGATGAAAGGCGGACTGGGGTCGGCTGCGGTGCGGGCCGGAGACCTGGTTGTCGGCGCCCTGGTCGCCGTTAACAGCCTCGGGAACGTCATAGACCCGGAGACCGGAAAGATCGTCGCGGGAGCGCGAACCCCAGACGGCCGCCGGCTAGCTCCGCGGGAGGCGGTATTTGACGCGCCTTATCGTCCGTTTGGTCAACTGCCGGGGGAAAACACCACACTGGCTGTCGTTGCCACCAACGCGCGTTTGAATAAACCGGCCATGACCAAGATCGCCCAGATGAGCCATGACGGTTTTGCCAGGGCGATAAATCCGGTCCACCTTCCTTTCGATGGTGATGTGGTTTTTGCACTCTCGACCGGGCGGATCGAAGGCGCCGGCCTGAGCCAGGTGGGAATGTTAGCTGCCGAAGCCACCGCCCTGGCGATAGTAAGAGCGGTCACCAGAGCAACCTCAGTGCCTGGTTATCCTGCCTGCCGTGACCTGCTGCCCTAGCCGTGTCTAACGAATTACACGAATCACGCTGATCCGTAGTTTATAATCCCGTCCCATGCGTCTGTTCGGAAAGAAGGGAAGCGAGAGGCAACGGAAAGCTCTGCACACCCGGATCCTGATCGGTCTCCTGGCTGGCGGCGTCGTTGGCACCGCCCTGAACCTGCTGCTGGCCGGTTTTCCTGCCTATCAAGCGAAGTCTGAGTTCATCCTGGCGACTTTTGTCGCGCCGGTGGGCCAGATCTTCCTTCGGATGCTGTTCATGATCGTTGTCCCGCTGGTTTTCACCTCCCTGACACTTGGTGTAACGAGCCTCGGAGACCTGAGCCGGTTGGGCCGGATAGGCGGGAGGACGATGCTCTATTTCTTCTTCGTGACCGCCGCGGCCGCCAGTCTGGGTCTGATTCTGGTCAATATCACCCAGCCGGGCATGCATCTGGACCCCCAGGTTCGGGAAAACCTGATCGCCACTTACGGAAAGCAGGAGGCTCAAGCCTCGGGCCCGAGGTTCGGCATCGACAACCTCGTTCAGATCGTGCCCCGCAACCCCTTGGATGCGGCTGCGCGCGGTGACATGCTGGCCCTCATCTTCGTCTCGCTAATGTGCGGCATCGCGCTCACACGCATTTCGTCAGAGCACGCAGCGCCGGTTATCGGTGTTCTCAGGGGGATCGGGCGGATTACCGAGGTCATTATTGACCTGGCAATGAAGTTTGCCCCCTACGGTGTTTTTGCCCTGATCCTGAATGTAACCGGTCGCTTCGGTTGGGGGATACTCAAGCAGCTCCTGTACTTCGTGATCGTTACGCTGGTCGGTTTAATCATCTTCCAGTTCGGGGCCTACTCTATCTCGGTCAAGCTCCTGTCCGGGATCAGCCCTCGGGTGTTCTTCAGCAAGATCCGCACTGTCATGATAACGGCCTTCTCGACCAGCTCGAGCAACGCCACTCTCCCCACCTCGATGCGCGTAACCGAGCAGGAACTGAACGTCCCTGGAGAAATCGCCGGTTTCGTCCTGCCTTTGGGAGCGACGATGAACATGAACGGGACTGCGCTTTTCGAGGGTGTCACCGTCATGTTTCTGGCGCAGGTGTGGGGCGTCCACCTTGGCTTGTTGGATCAAGTCTTGATCATGTTTCTCGCCGTACTCACCGCGATCGGGGCTGCTGGAGTTCCGGGCGGGTCGATCCCGCTGCTGGTCATGATCCTCCAGACGTTCGGCATACCGGCCGAAGGAATTGGCTTGATTCTGGGAGTCGACCGCATCCTGGATATGTCGCGGACGACACTGAATGTCACCGGGGATATCACCGCCGCTACATTCATAACCCGGCTCGAGCGACGGGCCCAGACGCGGCGCGAGCTTCGGGAGAAGACGATAGTCTGACGATCGCGGATTGGGGGGGAGTGGCAGCCAGACTCAACCGCCGCTGAGTCTGGCTGCTACTCCCCCAAGCCCCACCCCTCAATCAGTAGTCCACCTTTCTAAGTCCGATTCCTTCCTTGGTGCCGACGATGTCGTAGAGGTCTGGCGAGGAGGTAGAACCTGAGACCGAGGTCGTGTAGGCGGACTCAATGAAATAGCGAAAAGGCCAGGGCGCCTGCTGACGATGAGCGCGAAGCCAGATGCGGTCAGTGCCCTTGCCGATGGTCTCATTCGTACGCGGGTGTTCCAGGTAGTCCTGTTCCCGTCGGAATACTCCCTGGAGCCGGGTGAACTTCAATGATCGGTCGTACCCCAGGTAACGCATGAAAGGCTTCCAGCGGATCACGTCCGCTCGAACCGCCCAGGCGTCGCCGTAGAGATCCAGGGTTCTTGTCCCGCGCTCCTGACCACTAGCGAGAGCCGTGTAGATAACCTTGAACGCTCCGTACCGGCTCTGTGTTCCCGCCTTTACCCGGGCAAGAACCTCCCACTCGACCAGTGTGTGGTAGCTTCCAAACTGGACCAGGAAAAGCACGGAGAGAACCAGGAGTGAGAAGGTCACCGGAATCGATGCCGCCAGCACGGCTGAGTGTAGGACGTACCTTCCCGGTTTTCGCCGCGCTGAGAGAAGCCCGATTGCGCCGAACAGCAGCAGGCCGAAAGAGACCAACCCAATCGCCAAAACCGGCCACCAGTCGCCAATCCAGAAGTTTCTCGCAGGCATACTGACTCGGGATATTAGCACCATGGGGCGGACTTCAGAAGCATCCTGAATCCCAACTCAGGAGTCAGGAGTCAGAAGTCAGAAGGAAATAGATATAGCACCCGATCAACAGGCCTAAAGCCGCCTGAAGTGGAGGCAGCCGCTGGGAGCGCAGGCGTCTCGCCTGATGCCATTTACTTTTTGGAGCGCGGGGGCGCCAGGCCATTTTGGAGTGGAGAGGCCGACGCTTTATCAGGCCTCGAGGCGACGCCGCTTTCCCCTATGCAGGATCGAGCCAAACGGCATCAGGATTGAACCGGATCGATTGTGCATAGGGGAAAGCGGCGTCGCCTCGAGGCCTGATAAAGCGTCGGCCTCTCGTTGCCGCCGCACTCCAAAATGGCCTGCGCCCCCGCGCTCCAAAAAGTAAACGAAATGACATTGGG
>RPQK01000326.1 GCA_003819755.1 Acidobacteriota bacterium
ACCGCATCGTCGGATAGGAGCGAAAGCAGCGGGCGAAGATGAAAGCGGCGCGCAACCACAATGACCTCCGAAAAGTGCCGGGCAACCTGGTAGTGGTGCAAGAAGCCCGGGGAAAAAAAGACTGCGAGACCGTCCTTCTGACGCTGCCAGAACCAGTCGTCGTCTATCAGGCTGCGTATCGGCTCGAGTAGCTCGCGTGCTTCCGCGGGCCGCTTGCCGGCGCGGATGAGTTGCTCGCTTGCCTGACGGGCCAAGTTCTTCAGCCTGGTAGCACCCTGTTGGACCTCCTTAGTGGACCGGCGAGTGGGCAGAAAGATGGAAACGCACGGGTCTTGATGCCAAACGGCCAGATCCGCGATGTCTCTACGCGAGAACCTCAGCATGTCTTACTCCTTAAATCAAAAATCAGGTACCGACGGACGTGCTCTCCGTTTGTCCGGCGATGACGGCCTCGGTTTGGCGCTTGAGCTCGAGTCTCAGGATCGTGAATCCCCAGATTCCCGAGAGCAGGGATCCCACGATGATGCCGAGGCGGTTGAGCATGAAATAGTTTTGACCGTGTTCAAAGGCTAAAGAGGCAATGAACAGGCTCATCGTGAACCCAATCCCGCACAGGCAGGAAACGCCGTAAAGAGCGCGCAGAGTCATACCGGCCGGGAGGCGCGCCAGGCCGAATCGAACCGCCAGCCAGGAGAACCCGAAGACCCCCAGTTGCTTGCCGGCGAAAAGGCCAAGGATGATGCCCAGCGGGACCGGGTTCAGCAGAGTCCCGAGCGAAAAGCCTTCCAGCGGAACTCCCGCGTTCGCGAATGCAAAAATCGGGAGCACGCCGAAGGCTACCCAGGGGTGAAGAGCATGTTCCATGGTGCGCAGGGGGGACTCGATAGTGCTCGCGGCGCGCCCCATACCGCTCATGGGGATGAAAAAGGCCAGAGCCACTCCGGCGAGCGTGGCGTGAACACCGGATTTCAGGACCAAGACCCAGAGGACAACGCCCACCAGGACATAAGGGGCGAGTTGGGTGATGCTCAGCCGGTTCAGGATGAACAGGAGTACGAGCGCCGCCAAGGCCAGCAAACCGGCATTCGCGGACAGATCAGCCGTATAGAAGACGGCGATGATGACGATGGCCCCTAAGTCATCGAAAATGGCCACGGTCAGGAGAAAGACCTTGAGAACCGGCGGCACACGCTCTCCGAGCAGGAGCAAGACCCCCAAGGCAAAAGCGATATCGGTGGCGGCCGGAATCGCCCAGCCGTTCAGAGCCACGCTGTCAAAGCGGTTGAACCAGATGTAAAGGGCGGCGGGAACCATCATGCCGCCTACGGCCGCCAGTCCCGGGAACAGGACTTGAGCGACACTGGAAAGCTCTCCCTGCAGGACCTCTCGTTTGATTTCGAGGCCGACGAGCAGGAAGAAAATGGCCATCAGGCCGTCGTTGATCCACAGCAACAGGGGTTTGGCAATACCGAGAGGGCCCAGGCGCACCGACAACTCAGCGTTCAGACCGCCCTGGTATAGCTCCAGGAGCGGGGAATTCGCGCAGACAAGCCCCAAAACGGCCGCTGCCATGAGGACGAGGCCGCCCGCTGACTCGAGTTGCAGGAAGCGTCGGATGGCGTTGAAAGGCATGGTCTACATCCCTGTCGGTGGCGATTGAGCTGGTTCTCCCGTGCACTGTTGCGTCGGGTGAGAACCAGGTGCAGGCTCTGGTGTCTTGTAATGCCCGGTTGTCAGCGGCCCCGAAGCACGGAATGGCCGGTTTGGGGCTAACAGAAGGGAGCCATCTCCTAAGAAGTAATCATAAACTGCGATTTGCCTGGCAGCCCATACTTCCAATCCATTACCTGCCCGGCTAAAAAGGGGTAGACTCGCTCTGCGCCTACCGTCGACGTTCTGGACGCAGAGGTTCAAGAAAATACCCAACGGATTACATCCACGCCTGTCGGGCGCGCTGGTGGAATACTGAGGGGAAATTCCCGTCTTTAGAGTATGGAATCCCTCCTCTTCGAACAGTAGTATGACTTTCGCGCTGCCTGCAGTAGGGGCGAGAGGACCCTGTTCTCGTTCATGGCAGCGAATGCACCGGTCGATGACCGGATCCCGATACACTTTATCCCTGTCAGGGTTGTGCGCCCGCCATCTCAGAGGGCCTGCGCTTCGACGACCAGTTGCTGCTCGAAGTTACGTCACGCGCATAGTCGGGATCCGCCTCGGCTTGGAAAGGAGGTTACTATGTCAACCAAGAAAGCCAGATGTCCGGTTTGCGGAAGGCTGCAGTTCCGGCTGATTCCCTATTCGCAGTGCTATTGCGCGTGCGGAACTCGTTTCCTGGTTGGTCCAGCCGGTGATGAAGCGTCACTCCGTGTGCTTCATGTGCCCTCAGAACGGTCGCGGACCAAACCCGGGGTGGTGGTTCGAATGCAGGCCTCGCGGAAGACAGACGGGTTCACCTGAAAGCAAAACGGTGCATCGCGCGAGAGCCGGGGGCCAGGCACGAGGAGAGTCGCTGATTGACTTCCGCAGGTTGCTGTTGTGTCGGGGCCCCCTTTTTCAGCCGAACCGTGCAGAATCGAAGGGATTAGAGCCGATTCCGTGCGACCAGTTTCAATTGCGTGTGTTAATTTGACCGCCATCTTGAGAGAAAAACGCAGATTTCGCGTGACGGCGCCTATCCAAGCGACGGTTGCATTAGCTGCATTCTTCCTGTGCGGCACGGTGGCCTTTGGAGATGTGGTGTTGTTCGTCTCGGAGCCGTATGGCGGCTTTGGGCATATGAATCCGACCGGGCACGCGGCGGTGTACCTGCCCCGGGTATGCGCGGCTACTCCCACGTCGCTGCGCCGCTGCGAACCGGGAGAGCTCGGTGTCGTCATCAGTCGTTACCACCGGATCGCCGGGTATGATTGGATAGCAATTCCAGTCATACCTTACCTGTATGCGGTTGAGGACTTGACGCAGGTACCCGCTTTCGCCGATCCCGCCACTGTACTCCGTCTTCGTGATGCGTACCGCAGGACCCACCTGATTGACCTCGTTCCGGATGAAACTGTACGGAAGAAGAACTCGCGGGGTTGGGTCCAACTGGTGGGAGCAGCTTTTGACCGACGTATATACGCTTTTCAATTCCTGTCGACCGTCGAGCAGGACGATGAGTTGATTCGCATTCTGAATTCCGGCAAAAACCGACGGAGGTTCAACATCCTGTACCGTAATTGCGCGGATTTCGCGCGAACAACGGTCAATCTGTACCTCCCGAAGGCGCTTCGACGGAGCATCCTCGCGGATGCGGCTATCATGACTCCCAAGCAGGCAGCCAAGAGTCTTGTCTCTTATGGCCGCAAGCACCCCGAGATCAATCTGACACGGTGGATCATCCCGCAGATTCCCGGAAGCAAGCCCCGCAGCAAACCGGTTCGTGGGGTCTTCGAATCGCTGGTTCGGTCGAAGAAGTACGCCGTGCCCTTGACTGTCTTTCAACCCTTCGCAACCGGAGGCGTTGCCGCCGGCTATGTTTTTCGCGGCCGTTTCGATCCGAAGCGGGACGCGGAGCCCCTGTCCTCTCCGTTGGCGGTCCGGTCGGCCTTTTTTCCGAGCCTGGCTAGCGCTGATACCCAAGACCAGACCAACGAGTCACCCAACAACTGATCTGCCGCGGGGTACAGAGAGCGATATTTCAGCTGAATAACGACCGCAGTGTGGGCCAGGCGCCAATAAGGAACACTGCGGAAGTCAAGTCCGAAGGCAGTAAACTGGAATTACCGGTCCACCGGGTGCGGGCCGGCTGCCGGGAACTGGGGCTGAAACCTGGCATAGAGGCTTTCATCTACTGTCAGTATAGGTCACGGGTACTCTATGAAGAGGTGCCGCCTTCTGTTCTTGATGGTTCTTCTTGCCGCCTCCGTCTGGCTGGCTGGCCAAGCGCCCAGTCGGCTGCCGAGAGCCATTAGGATAGAAGTGACCATAGTGCTGGTTCCTGCCATCGTCCTGGACCGCGATAGCCGGCCCGTGCCCGATCTCACAGAAAAAGACTTTGTCATTAAGGAAGACGGCGTTCCTCAGGATCCCTTCCTCTTCTCCCTTCAGTCCCGGAAAGCGGAGCCGAAAGACGATGGTTCGAAACCGTCACCCGAGGAACCCGAGCCGCGGTCGAACCCGGCCGATCATTCGAGCCGTTGGACGATCCTGTATGTGACGGAGCGAGGCACGGGCGAGAGAAGATCTGATCCGGCGTTCGAGCACTCGACCCAGGGATGGTACCTGCTTGGCTACATCCCGCAAGACAAAACCCCGGATGGTCGCTTTCGGCGCATCGAGGTTGAGGTCCGGCGCGATGGCCTGCGAGTAGAGCATCGCCGGGGCTACTACGCAGAGGGAGAAAGGGAGCATGAATCTGGGCCATGGATTGCAGACGCGGACTCCATCTAGTTCTTGGTATTTGTGCCATCTTTTTGCCGGTCACCCAGGACCCGCACGATACAGGGGTTGCTGAGAGCCCACCGGAATGGCTGTGCACTGTCGGCGACTACTTCATTGAAGACTATCAGCGCCTGCCTCCGAAACAGCAGAACGAGTTCGTCGAGAGTTATCGGCAAAAGTACTCGTCGGCATTGCGGCAAGCTTTGGATGAGCTTCGGGCCTTGCACAGCGATACGTCGTTTCAGGTCCTTGGTCGACTGAAGTCAGTTCCGAGCATCCGGGAGAAGATCGTGCGCAAGAAGTACCGATGCTTCTCCGAGCTGACAGATATCGCGGGAACGCGCCTCGTTATCGCGGACTACGCCGCCTTGCCCCTCGTCACCGAGAGGATCGAACGTCATTTTTTTGTCAGAGAGAAGCAGGATCTTATGAGGGATGAGGAAAAAACCGGCTACCGGGCAATTCACTATCTTGCCTGGGTAGACGGTCGTGTTGTCGAAATCCAGATTCACACGCGACGAGGTACACTCTGGGCTGAAGCATCGCACAGGCTGGTCTTCAAAGGGCCGTTTGCCGACAACCAGGCTCTGGTGTCTTATCTCCGGCGCCTGAGCCAGGCAATATTCTTGCTTGATTCGGGCCTCCAAGGTCAGATTCCACAAGCGCCTGAAGCACTCCCGGCTGAGGCGAGGAAGATATTGACGGAGACCATAGCGGACATCCTCGCTGTTGGGAAGAGAAGCGTTGACGGCTCGATTGATTCTCACTCCCCAAAAGACAGTCTCCCCGATTTTTTCGCATTGGATGAGTTTGGGACATTGCGCTTCGGCGCAGCGAGGCCCTAGCCCCGGACTCCTCACGACAAGGCGTACCGAGCCCGTAGACTGTTCTTAGTTCCGCCCTCTATGATCTATGAGGGCAGTTTAAGAGCGATCGAAGGCCCGCCAGAAGGCGGCAGTACGAACAGGGCCACAGCTCGCCTGAAGTCGCAACTACAAACCGCCCGCCGCTTTTTACGCGGTTGTAGCAATCCGCCTGACCCGCACTTTGTCAATCCGCCGGGCGTCCATGTCGACGATCTCGAACTTCCAACCCCGCCAGTCGAGGTGTTCGCCGGTGGCGGGAATTCTCCCGAGTCGCTCGAGAATGAAGCCGGCTACGGTGTCGTAGTAACCCTCGTCCTCGGCCGGGTCGATCATCAGCAGGCTGCGAAATTCGTCAGCCGGCAGGGCGCCGTCCAGCAGGTAGGATCCATCTTCCAATCGCACGATCTCCTTGTCTTCCGGAAGGTCGACCGAGCGGATGTCACCCACAATGGCTTCCATGACGTCGTGATGAGTAACCAGGCCTTCGACTTGCCCGTACTCGTCAACAACCAGTGCGACGTGCATGCCGGTTTGTTTGAATAGTTCGAGCATCCTCAGAGCCGGGTTGCTCTCTGGAACGAACAGGGGCTTTCGCAGATGGGTAGTGAGATTCAGCGGTGATCCGGACAGGCAAGCGGCCAAAAGATCCTTGGCTCGTGCGATCCCCAGAACCTGATCCAGGCCGCCTTCACAGACGGGAAAACGGTTGTGCGAATGCGCCGAGATAATTTCCCGCAGTTGCTCCGGGGAGGCGTCCTTGTCGATCCAGACCACATCGGGCCTGGGCGTCATGAGAGCACTGACTCTCCTGTCGGCAAATCGGAACACGTTCAACACGATTTCCTGCTCGCTCGGGAGGAACACTCCCGCTCGAGTGCCTTGTTCGATCATCAGCTTGATCTCGTCTTCGGTCGCGACGCGTTCAGGTTTCGGAGGGATGCGAAGGAGTCTGAGCAGGAGCTCGGTCGAGAACGTTAGAAATCGAACGGCTGGCGCCGCCAGGGTGGCTACCGCCCTCATTGGCCAGCTCATGGCCGATGCGATCCCTTCCGGGTTCAACATGGCCACCCGTTTGGGAACAAGCTCCCCAAGCACGAGCGACAGGTAGGTGATTGCGGACACGACCACGACAAACGCCACCAGATCCGCGTATCCGGCGATGCTCGGAATCCCTTTGAGCCAATCCCCCAACTCTTCGGCCAGCGTTGCGCCACCAAATGCGCCGGCCATGATGCCGATCAACGTGATGCCCACTTGGACGGTAGACAGAAGCCGGGTCGGGGATTCGATCAGCTGGAGCGCCGCTTTCGCCTTCTTGTCGCCTTTGCGGGCCTGCACCTGCAGCCGGGTATGGCTTGCGGAAACGTACGCAATTTCCGACATGGCCAGCACCCCGTTTATGAGGGCGAGCGCCACGATGATTGCGATCTCGACCGAGATGCTCATAATCTGACTCCTACCTGGCCTCGTCTCTGACGATAGGTATGGCCTGACCCACCCAGTTTCGCGGCCGGCACCAGTTGTGATCAGGGGCTATGCGGCTGAGAGCAGCGAATCGTGGGTACGGCGTCCGAGGTAAGGAACGCCCCAGGCAGGAGCTCACCGCGTCGCAGTGGGTAAGAGTCTCCTCCCCAGACTGCGAAGATCGTTCTGACGTCCAGCTCGGTGAAGTTCCCGTGACTTCCCCCCGGAGTGTGGCTGTTGGAGTTGACATTCCATCCCGGGAAAGTCCACACCCGGAAATCCGGCGTCTGCCGGGAGAAATGAGCCTCTTTTACAGACGACTCGTTTCCGCTCGTCTCGGACAAAGGCCTCGTCATTCGAAAATTATCTCGAAACAGGTCGGTCAAGATAACGGGAACCAGCTGCCATGCGTGATCTCGACCCGACTCCTCGGTCCATACGCGAGGAGACATCCAGCGTCCAGCCAGGCGCGAATACGCCAGAGGCTCTTCTGCTGCATCAGCCAGCGGGGTTACGCGGATGTTATTTGCCACGAACTCCACCGATCGGAAGGGCCGGTACAGGATCTCACCGTCGGCCGACTCGAGAATGAGAGCATGGGCTGACCGAAAAACGAGCCAGATGGCCTGTCGAAGTGGCCGATCAGCTTGGTTCTTTGCGAGCTCCAAGGGAATGGCCATGCTGAAGAGATGGAAAGGATGACGGTTGTCGGAAGCATTCCCGGATGTTGCTGAAAATGAGGGAAAGAGCGTCGTGTAGTCGACTCTCCGGTAGGAGATCGGCTTCCTCCAGCGCTCCTCGGGCGGGGTCTCCCATCCAGTCACATAGCTCTGAAGCTGCTCGACCGTGTTGTTCGGACCAAAATACCCTTTGGGGATGAGGTCGGAAATACGGAATCCACGCCTTGCCCATTTAAGCCAGGCTTCCTTCCCGGCCGGAATCGCGGCCAGGCGTCCGAGCGCGGACGACACTTGGCGGTAAGCCGTGCTTTCCTCAGTCAAGCGGCGGGCTGCATCGGCGTCGCCCGGCCGTTTCCTGACCATGTCGAGCAGTAGGTCAGCCGCTCCAGAACTCTCCTGGATCTCGGATCCGAGCCACTCTTTGACAGTCGCCAACGCCGTTGTGAACTCCGGGAAAATGTGCTCCAGCAGATCTGGACGCTTCCTCGAACGCAGAATGTCGAGCAAGATCAGATGCAGGCGGTTGAGATCCGAGTTGCGGAGGTAGGCGTCAAACCTCGGGTTCCCGGTGTTGTCGGTATACGCTGTCGGGTAACCTTTTTCGCCGTGCGGCACGGTCGGCCCGAACGAAGATTCTGAAGACTCGTAGATGCGTGAGAAATCAACGCCTCGCACCGGCACGGTCAGAGCATGTTCCGTATCTTCGACGACCGGCGCCAGGACGGT
>RPQK01000327.1 GCA_003819755.1 Acidobacteriota bacterium
ACAAGGTGACAAGCGGCGGGCCACATGCGAGCGCGGCACTCTGGCGGCCGGCACGATCTTCGTTACTGGCGACCAATTGAGCCCCGGAGGGACGAAGGCCGCGGAGCCCCGGATGACTGAACCCGCAAAATTAGAATCGAGAGTGGGGGCGTCCCCTGGGAGCGCAGGCGTCCCGCCTGCACTGGGGCAAGGGGCGTCCAGCCCCGTCCGCGACACTCGCAAGGCCGATGGTGCCGACATCGCGGACGGGGCGGGACGCCCCTTGCCCCAGTGCAGGCGAGACGCCTGCGCTCCCAGGGGACGCCCCC
Organism: Acidobacteriota bacterium; assembly: GCA_003819755.1. GTDB lineage: Bacteria > Acidobacteriota > UBA6911 > RPQK01 > RPQK01 > RPQK01. Next base: position 309 of record RPQK01000327.1, read on the forward strand.
ACTCTCGATTCTTATGCCCCACTGGGCGCTGTCAAAAGCCGGCCGGTATCGCTACAATCACGCTGTGAAAAAATCGCATCCCCTTCAACTGAAAGCTCCCGACCTCCGCTATGTCTGTGACCCCAAGAGCCTCGGTTTCCAGACGACCGAGGAAGTCGAGCCGCTCGATCAGGTGATCGGCCAGGATCGTGCCGTCCGATCCATAGATTTTGGCCTGTCAATTCGCAGCTTCGGCTACAACATCTATGCCGCCGGTGTTCCGGGCACCGGGAAAAAATCGCTCATCAAGTCGTTTGTCGACCGGATTGCCCGCAATCAGCCGGTCCCGCCGGATATCTTCTATGTCCACAATTTCGCAGAGCCTGACTTTCCCTACGCCCTGAAGGCTCGGCCGGGAGTCGGCGCCCAGCTCAAGAAGGATATGGACGACTTCATCGGCACGCTCCGACTGGAATTGCCGAAGGCCTTTCAGAGTGAGGATTATGAAAAGCGGAAAGCCCGAATCGTGGAGGACTTCCAGCGCGAGCGCCAGACCTCGATCGAGATGGTCCAGTCCGAGGCGAGAAAGAGCGACATGGTCATCAAAGGGACTGACACCCAGGTGATGACGGTTCCGCTGGTCAACGGCCAGGAGGTGAGTCCTGAGGCTTTCGAGCAGTTACCGGCCAAGGTGCAGGAGGATATCCGCCGTCGACAGAAGAACCTTTCGGTCTCGATTACCAACGCCTACCGGGAGATTCGGAATCTGCAGCAAGCGGCGCAGGACAAGATTCGGGATCTGGACCGGCGGGTGGCCCTGTCCGTTGAGGGCCATCTGCTGACCGAGCTACGAACCAAATATAAGGGGAACAAGGGGATACTGGACTACCTGAAGGCGGTCGAGGAAGACATCCTCCAGCACCTGGCGGAGTTTCTGCAGGCCGAGGGAGAGGCGGCTGCTGATCCGCTCAAGGCTGCCGCGACCGCCGTGAAGAGCGATCTTCGTGGCGCCGATCGCTATCGGGTCAACGTGCTTGTCGACAACTCGAGACTGGCCGGCGCCCCGGTGGTCGTTGAATCCAATCCGACCTACAAGAACCTGATCGGCACGCTCGAACGCGAAGCCCGCATGGGCACACTGTATACGGACTTCTCCATGATCAGGGCCGGCTCTGTCCTGCATGCCAGCGGAGGCTACCTGATCCTCGACATGACAGACCTCCTCATGTCCCCCTTTGCCTGGGAGGCGCTCAAGAGAGTCGTCCAAAACAAGGAGGTCAAGATTGAAGACGTGACCGAACAATACGGGTTCATGGCCACGGTGGGGCTGCGTCCCCAGCCGGTCGAGGTCGACCTGAAGGTTATCGTCTCCGGGAGCTCCGACCTCTATCACCTTCTCTACGTCGGAGACGAGGACTTTCAGAAGATATTTAAGATTAAGGCCGATTTCGACGTCATCACGCCGAACAGCCCGGGACAGATCCAGATGTATGCCCGATACATCAGCCGCACGTGCCGGGAGGAAGGGCTAAAGCATTTTGATCGCCAGGCCGTTGCGGCATTGATCGAGCACAGTGCCCGGATGGTCTCGGACAAACGCCGGCTCACGCTCCGGTTCAGTGACGTGGCTGACCTTATCCGAGAATCGAGCTACTGGGCATCCCAGAACGGGAACCGGCTGGTCAGGAAACAGGACGTGGAAAAGGCGATCCAGGAACGGGTCTATCGCTCCAGCTTGCAGGAAGAGCACATCCAGGATCTGATCAACGACAACTCGATCCGGATTGAGACAAGCGGCGAGGTGATTGGGCAGATCAACGGGCTTTCGGTTTATCAGACAGGCAGTTACGCTTTTGGCAAGCCCACCAGGATAACGGCCCGGGTCAGTATCGGTGATCAAGGAGTCGTGAATATCGAACGCGAGGCCAAGTTAAGTGGCAGCATCCATGACAAGGGGGTTCTGATCCTGAGCGGGTACCTCCACGGACGCTACGGACAGAAATTCTCCCTTGCGCTCAATGCCAGCGTCTGCTTTGAGCAGTCTTACGGCGGAGTCGACGGAGACAGCGCCAGCTCCACCGAGCTCTATGCCGTGCTATCCAGCCTGTCCGGCGTTCCCCTAAAACAGTCAATCGCCGTCACGGGATCGGTTGATCAGATGGGCATGATCCAGCCGATAGGCGGCGTGAACGAGAAGATCGAGGGGTTCTTCGAAACCTGCCGTGCGGCCGGATTGACCGGCGATCAGGGAGTGATGATTCCACGCCAGAACGTTCCGAATCTGATGCTGAAGCAGGATGTCATTGACGCCGCGAAAAAGGGTAGCTTCCACATCTACGCGATCAGCACCATCGACGAGGGGCTGCAAATACTGACGGGGAGGAAGGCCGGCGCCCAGAAGCCCGACGGAACCTACCCGAGCGACAGCATTCATTTCCTGGTTCAAAAACGATTAGAGGAGATGGTGGAGGAAAGGATGAAGGATGAAGCAAGAAGAAGGCTAAGGATGAAGAAAGGCAAAGGATGAAGGATGAAGGATGAAGGATGAAGGATGAAGAAAGGCAAGGACGAAGGATGAAGGCAAAGGATGAAGGATGAAGGATGAAGGGATGAAGGGCAGAGTGGCCGCCTTCATCCTTCCTCACTATCCTCGTCCTTGTCATCCTTCATCCTTCATCCTTCATCCTTTGCCTTCTAATGGGCGGCGCTCGAAGGGTCGGGAAGAATGAATCCGTGCTTCTCCTCTTCCTTCGTCTTCACCTCTTCCAGCGTCAGAGCGCCTTCCAGCGACCCTACCGTCTCGGTTATCCGGTTTGCGTCGGAGCAGAGAGTCGGGTCGTTCTTCTCAGTCCATTCCTGGTATTCGTCAGGGACTTCGGATTCAGGGTAAATGGCGTTGACCGGACACAGCGGAACACAGGCGTCGCAGTCGATGCATTCATCGGGGTTGATAATCAGCATGTGAGGATCTTGGATCTCGTAGAAGCAGTCAACCGGGCAATCAGCGACACAATCGGTATAGCGATTGCCTACACATCTGTCTGTCACCACATAGGCCATTTCGGGTATCCTCCGACGGAAGTTAGCGGGCCTCACTATACCAAGCACCCTACTGTCAGGCAAGCATTTAGAGATGCATTCCTGTTATAGCTTATCGGCCTTCTCTGAAGATCATACAACCGATTTGAAGCGGAATAAACGGCGGCCCGGTTGGAGCTGGAAACTCGGATGGACAAGCGAACCAGAGGAATGCTAGTATTCAGAGTTTATCCCGTCCGGGAATAAAGAAGATGATGTCCCCATCGTCTAGCCGGCCTAGGACACCGCCCTTTCACGGCGGCAACGCGGGTTCGAATCCCGCTGGGGACGCCAGCTCCCACAGACGTATCAGTCCTGACGGACCTTCTGCGGCAGCACTGCAAGGCACGTTGGCTTGCGGAGCGCCGGGCGGTTTCAGCAGTCCCATCATACGTGTAAGGATCAGCCCCTTCGCCGCGTCCGGGTAGACCTGGGTGATACCACCCAGGTCTACCCGGACAGCCCCTTCGCCGTGCACTCCAAGCGTCCATCCCCTCATCACTCTTGTTCATTACTGCTCCGCGACATATATTAGAACGCGTTCCGACCTAAGCGGATATTCACAAGGAGGTACTATGGCGAAAGACAAGAAAGCCGCACCCCCGGGAGTCTCGCGGCGAGACTTCTTCCGGGGAAGCGCGGTCGGCGCCTTGTCCACGGGATTGCTTTCGTCCACGGTCGCCGAAGGAGCGCAGACTGCCGGAGCTCAGGTGCTCGGCCCGGGCCCAGTGCCTGTCACGTTGCAGATCAACGGGAAGAGCCATCGCCTGCAACTTGAACCTCGAGTCACCCTTCTCGACGCTTTACGCAATCATCTGGATCTGACCGGCTCGAAGAAAGTCTGCGATCGAGGAACCTGCGGGGCTTGCACCGTCCTGATGGACGGGAAGCCGGTTTACGCGTGCGCTGTCCTCGCCATCGATGCGCAGGGGAAGAGAATCGAGACCATCGAATCACTGGGGACTCCCGAGAAGTTGCATCCCATTCAGGCGGCTTTTGTCGAGCATGATGCGCAGCAGTGCGGTTTCTGCACCCCCGGTTTTGTCGTGGCCTCCAAGGCCTTCCTCGACCGGAATCCCCGCCCCACTCGCCAACAGATCGAGAAAGGGCTGGGCGGAAATCTCTGCCGCTGCGGCACGTATGCCGGCATTCGCGCGGCGCTCCTTGCCGTCAAGGCGGGGAAAGGAGGGGGCAATGCCTGAGTATAAGTGGCCAGACGCAAACGACCGGGATCTGATCGGGAAGCGAATCTCCCGGCTGGACGGGCCGGTGAAAGTCACCGGAACCGCCAAATATGCTTTCGACATAAATCGGCCGGGAATGCTTTTCACCCGCACTGTCTACTGCCCGCATGCCCACGCCCGGATTACGAAGCTCGATACCTCCGAAGCGGCGAAGATGCCCGGAGTCAAGGCCGTGCGCATTATCCAGAACGTGGGTACTGAGATTCAGTGGGCCCTGGATGAGATCGTCGCCATTGCGGCTACCAGCGAGGACGCTGCGGAAGACGCCGTAAGGGCGGTCAAAGTCGAATATGAAGTCTTGCCCCACTTCGTCAACGGCGAGGCGGGCGAAAAAGCGCCACAGGCGAAGGCTGCCCAGCAAAATGTAGTCGGCGATCCGAATGGCGCCAAAGCGGCTGCGGCGGTTACCAGTAAGGGTTACTACGGCATTCCCACCATTTCGCATTGCTGCATGGAAGCTCACGGGCAGGTCTGCGAATGGACTGATGAGCAGCACCTGGAAGCCTGGTGCACCACCCAGTCGGTCGCCGGGCTACCCGCCCAGTTCGCTGAAGGTACCGGTATTCCGGCAGCCAACGTCCGGACGCATTGCGAATACATGGGCGGTGGTTTTGGGAGTAAGTTCAGCGTCGACCGGTGGGGCGTGGAATGCGCCAAACTGGCAAAGGACGCCAAAGCACCGGTCAAGTGGATGCTGGAGCGCGAACCCGAGTTGACGATTGCCGGGGACAGGCCCAGTGCCTACGCCGAGATCGAGGTAGGAGCAAGCCAGGACGGTACGATTACCTACTGGTCCTCCAAATCCTGGGGATCGGGCGGGCCGGGCGGTTCCGGCAGCCCGCCGATGCCCTACGTCATCCAGCCGGCTAACCGGCGGCACCAGCATATTTCCGTCCCGACCCACATGGCCAGTGCTAGAGCCTGGCGCGCTCCCAATCACCCGCAGGCTTGTTTCCTGACGATGAGCGCGATCGACGATCTGGCTGCCGCTCTCAAGATGGATCCGCTCGACTTCTTCATGAAGAACGCGGCGATAACCCAGCGCGCGGCCGTGTATCAGGAAGAGTTGCAGAAGGGCGCCGAGCTCATTGAGTGGAAGAAGAAATGGCGTCCGCGCGGGCAGAACGGACCGGGTCCGGTCAAACGCGGCCTCGGCGTTTCGATGCACACCTGGGGAGGCCTCGGCCACAACAGTAACTGCGAGGTCTCGATCTTCCCCGACGGTTCGGTTGAGGCGAAGCTGGCCAGCCAGGATCTCGGAACTGGAACCAGGACAGTCATTGCCATCGTTCTTGCCGAGACCCTGGGCCTGCCTTTGAATGCGGTCAAAGTCTCGATTGGTGACAGTTCTTTCCCGCCGTCGGGCGCTTCCGGTGGAAGCACCACGGTCGGCGGTGTCAGCGCTTCAACCCGCCGAGCTGCTCAGCTCGCACTTGAGCAGTTATTGGTTAAGGTCGCACCAGATCTGGGTGTTCCGCCTGAGCAGCTGGAGGCGGAGAAGGGAACTATTCGAGTCAAGGGCAATCCGACGAAGAGCATGCCCTGGAAACAGGCGGCTGCACGCGTCGGAATGACGCCCCTGACGGCGAAAGGTGCGAACCCCGGGGCCGGGAAGCTGATCGACCAGGGCGTCGGCGGCATTCAAATGGCCGAAGTTTCGGTCGACACCGAAACTGGGATCGTCAAAATGGAGAAGATGGTCGCGGTCCAGGACTGCGGCTTGATCATTGACCTGAAGACGGCGGAAAGCCAGTGCTACGGCGCGCTGATCATGGGGATCTGCTATGCGTTGACCGAAGAGAAGATCATCGATCCGGTGACCGGCCGGATGCTCAACGCGAACATGGAGTTCTACAAACTGGCTGGAATCGGCGACATCGGGGAACTGGTGGTCCACATGATGACTGGCCCCGAATACGATAAGCGCGGTGTCATCGGCCTGGGCGAACCCCCGGTTATTTCACCTGGCGCGGCAATTTCGAACGCGGTCGCAAATGCGATCGGGGTCCGGGTGCCTCATCTTCCGCTCACGCCCGACCGGGTCCTCGCGGCTCTCGAGAAAGGAGGGATGTCCTGATGCAAGCCTTCGAATATGCGAATCCAACGACCGTCAGTGAGGCGGTCAAGGCCCTCGCGGTAACAGGGGGATCAGCGGCCGTACTCGCAGGCGGTACCGACCTCCTGAGCTTGATGAAGGACGGCGTCGAGACCCCCAAAAGAGTGGTCAACCTCAAGTCCATCAAAGAGCTGCAGGGCATCTCCTATACCGCCGGCAAAGGACTGAGGCTAGGCGCCCTGGCAACCCTTGATGAGTTGATGCAGAACGCCAAGGTCAAGCAGGAATACCTGTCGCTGGTTCAGGCGGCCGAGGGTGTGAGAAGCCCCCAAATCCATAGCGTGGGGACTGTTGGCGGTGACCTGTGTCAGCGGCCGCGCTGCTGGTACTACCGAGGCGGGCGTGGACTGTTGGCTATGAAGGACGGCAAATCGATGGTCATGGAAGGGGACAACCGCTACCATGCGATTTTCCGCAGCTCCAACGGCCCGGCCTTTTTCGTGAACCCGTCGAGCTTTGCTCCCGCCCTGATTGCACTGGGGGCGAAGGTGAAAGTCACAGGCGCGAAGGGCAGCCGGGAGATCCCGGTCGCAGAATTCTTCCGCATCCCGGCAACTGAGGGGGAAAGAGAGAACGTTCTGGCTCACGACGAGATCGTTACTGAAATCCTCGTACCCCCCGCAGCTCAAGTGCGTAACGCGACTTACGAGGTGCGCCAGAAGGAGGCGCTCGACTGGCCGCTCGCGGCCGCTGCGGTAGCGCTTCAGATGGACGGGAAGAACGTGAAGAGTGCTCGGATCGTTCTTGGACATGTGGCGCCGGTTCCGTGGCCGGTACCCGATGCGGAGAAACTGCTGCCGGGGAAGGCCGTCACTGCCAGCCTGGCTGAACAGGTGGGAGAGGCCGCCGTCAAGGGTGCCATGCCACTCAGCCGGAACTCTTACAAAATTCGACTGGCTCGGGTTGCGGTCAAGAGAGCCATCCTGCGAGCCGCTGGAATGGAGGTCTGATTATGTCGACACCGACTGAATCCAGAACACTGGTGTGCCGACGGCTGCGTTGGAAGGGGATGTTTGTAGACGTGCCTCACGATCCGACCGTTCCGAGCGGCAACGATATCTACTGCTGGTGCTCCCAGACCATGACCTGCCTCGGTCCCGACGGCAAAGTCGCTGATCGCGACAACTGCCGCCCCGGCCGCGGTTGTCACGAGACGTTCTGATGAGCAAGCGGTAAAGGGCCCACGTAAGGGGCAAAGGAACGAAGGGGCAAAGGGGCAAAGGGGCAGAGGGGCAAAGGGGCAAAGGGAAAAAGCCTTTGTCTCCTTGTCCTTCAGTACGCACTTTGCCCCTCTTTGCCCGTATTACCTGCCTTTTCCCTTTGCCCCTTTGCCCCTTTGCCCCTTTGATCCTTTGCCCCTTTGATCCTTTGCCCCTTTGCCTCTTTGCCCCTTTGCCCCTTTGCCTCTTTGCCCCTTTGCCCCT
>RPQK01000328.1 GCA_003819755.1 Acidobacteriota bacterium
AATGTGCTCGACAGCCGGGCTGAACGCAGCTCGATGCACGCGCGCGCGACTTTTGGCATCTGCATCTTCCAGGATCTGTGTATTGTGCCGATGATTGTTTTGGTGCCGCTGTTGGCTCAACGGGCTCCGGATGCCCCGATAACCTGGCTGTTGGTGAAGGCATTCGGCGTGGTCGTCGTCACTGTCGCCGTGGCCCGGTATGTATTTCCTCCGGTCCTCGAGATCATCGTCGGGACCCGCAGCAAGGAGCTGTTCGTAATCAGCTCCGTTTTCACTTTCCTGGCCATCGCCTGGGTCACGAGCAGTTTCGGCTTCTCCCTCGCCCTTGGAGCTTTTCTCGCCGGACTTATCCTGTCCGAATCGGAATACAGCTACCAGATCTTCGCGGACATGAGGCCGGTGCGCGATAGCCTGAACAGCCTCTTCTTCGTCTCGGTCGGGATGCTGGTTAACCCCTCCCAGGTCCTTGCCAACCCCGGCTTATTGCTGCTGATCGTTTTCGCGCTCGTTTTTGGGAAATTACTGATTACCGGCGGTTCGTTGCTGGCCCTCGGATTGCCGATCCAGGTGTCTTTGCTGGCTGCAGCTGTCCTGGCGCAGGTGGGTGAGTTCTCCTTCATTCTGCTCCGTGTCGGGGACCGGGTAAACTTGATCAGTGACGCCTGGTTTCAGCTGCTGATCTCGGCGATCGTTGGCAGCATGATCCTCTGTCCCATCCTGTATTGGGCCGTCCAGAAGATCGTAACGATGTCGAGAGATCTCAGCGAACAGTCTGTCCAAGAATCAGAAGACTCGTTCCTGCCCGGCCTGACAGATCATGTGATCATCTGCGGGTTCGGTGAAAGCGGACGAAATCTGGCCAGGGTGCTGAAACAGAACGATATCCCCTATGTGGTGCTCGAGTTGAACGCCCGCCAGGTCAAAGAGGCGCGCGCTGAAGGAGAACCGATCTTTTTCGGTGACTGCAGCCGCTCGAGCATCCTTCTCCGTGCCGGGATTCGCGCGGCCCGGGTGGTCGTCCTGGCTATTTCCGACCCCTTTTCGACCAGGCGGGCGGTCAAAGTTGCCCACACGATCAACCCGGCTGGGGTGATACTGACACGCACCAAGTACCTGGCCGAGATCGAGGATCTCTACCGCCTCGGCTCGCACGAGGTGATCGCCGAGGAGTTTGAGGCGTCAATCGAGATTGTCACTCGGATTCTGCGCGTCTACCACCTGCCCAGAGCGGCGGTAGCCGCCGAGATCAAGTCGATCCGGGACACGCATTTCGGCATTTTCCTGGCAGACCGGCATATCACGGTGCCGAGATTGCGTCTGAGCGACCGCATGGAGCTGCTGGTCGAGACGATTCAAGTGCCGCAACGCTCGTCCTTTGCCGGCCTCTCTATCGCGGAGACTCAACTGAGAAAGAGATCGGGCGCTTCCATTCTCGGAATTGGGCGAGGCGCCAAGACGTGGGTTAATCCCGATCCGCGGGAAAAGATTCTGACTGGAGACTTCCTCGTCCTCAGTGGAACAAAAGAGCAATTGAAACGGGCGATCGCCCTTCTCGAGGAAGAAAGGGAGGCGCTCGACTTGAAAGGGGACCGAGAGCCTGCCGCCACACCGATTCCCGATGGCAGTAGGAACACCGCAGACCAGGCGGACGATGAAGCCTTTGAGCCATCCAGCCGGATGTCAGACGACTAGTCGCTCCGATTGGCCCTGCCCGGCACGGTCCTTAGCAGGAGAATTCGACTTCCTGACCGTCGTGGAGCTCTCCGCTCGATGCGCGTGCAGCCAGTCTGTGCTATAAAGCGAACCGGAGACGAGGAGGAGGCCTATGGGTGTGACAAGACGCGATTTCCTGAGAGCATCAACGGTATCGGTGTTGACCGCAGGAGCTGCATCAAAAAGTCCAGTTTGGGGCGCCAACGACCGGATCAGCGCGTGCGTGATCGGTTTCAACGGCCAGGGTGGCAGCCACATCCGGGAGATCCTGCAAATGGCGGATGTAGACATCGTCGCGCTTTGCGACGTGGACTCGCGGGTCCTTGAAAGGGGCGTCCAGACAGTGACGACGGCCAAGGGAAAGGCGCCGAAGGCCTATCGCGACGTCCGGGAGGTGATGGCCGATAAAGCGATAGACGTTATCACTACCGCGACTCCCAACCACTGGCACGCACTGATCACGGTGTGGGGATGCCAGGCGGGGAAAGACGTCTACGTCGAGAAGCCGATGGCGCACAGCGGGTTCGAAAGCCGTCAGTGCGTGAACGCCGCTCGCAAGTACAATCGAGTCGTCCAGCATGGGACACAGGCCCGATGCAGCGCCCGGATGATTCGAGACATGGCGCTGATCCACGAGGGCTTCATTGGAAAAATCGTACATTCCCGGGGCGTGGTCTATAAGAACGGCAACCGAAACGCCATAGGCCACGGCGCTCCGGGGCCGGTTCCGGAGAACCTCGACTGGACGCTCTGGCAGGGTCCGGCCAAGGACAAGCCGTTTCTGATCAACAAGGACCGTCAGAAACCAGGACTCTACGTCCATTATGATTGGCACTGGTTTTGGGAATACGGCAATGGCGAGATCGGAAACCAGGGAGTCCATGAAATGGACGTCGCCTGCTGGGCTCATAACCGCGGCACGCCGGTCAAGGTGAGCAGCACCGGAGGCCGGTACGGGTGGAACGACGACGCCGAAACGCCCAACACCCAGGCAACCCAGTTCACTTACGCCGACGGCTCGATGATGACCTTCGAGGTCCGCAACCTCGGCTCCTTCTACGAGGGCGGCGAGGACGCCGGCGCGAGCACCAACAGCGCGTTTGGCGAAACCGGCTACTGGGTGCGCAACCGAGGCTTTTTCGACTACAAGAACAAGCCGATGGTCGTGGAGAGGCAACCGGCCCCGGGTATGTCGAAGTTCGATTACTTCTTCCGGGCTGTCCGGTCCCGAAAGCCAGAAGACCAGGTTATTCCGGTGGAGGCAGCGCACATCGCCTGTCTGCATTGCCAGATTGGCAACGTCGCCTATCGAGTCGGGCACACGCTCGTTTTCGACCCGGCTACGGAGAGATTTGTCAATTCGGACGAAGCCAATGCCCTGGTCAAACGCGACTATCGCCAGGGCTTCGAAGTGCCGGACCTGACGTCGTAGGAATTGGACGAAGTCCATCGCAGCCGTACCTGAAGGACCTCAAGGACCTGAAAGACCAGAAGTAAGAGCCTGTTCGGGTCCTTCAGGTCTCTCGGGTCCTTCAGGTCCAACGCGCATCTCGGGACCCGCACCGCGAAGCGGCCTCGCCGGTGGGAGCAAAGTAAACGACCAGTGCCCGCTGACGGCCGTCGGTCTTGTTCACTATCATCAATGCTCGAGACACTTCACGGAGGGAAGGCGATGGACCCTGCAATCCAGATCTTGAGAGACCGTTTTGCGGAGATGGAAGACGAGGACCTGCTCAGACTTGTCAGCGAAGAGGCGTCTGACTACCGGCCGGAGGCGATCGAGGTCGCGAGGCAGGAGATTCAGCGGCGCGGACTTGACACCGGTCGCCCATCGAAAGCTGATACCCCAGCGGCGGAATCAACATCAGAAGCCGGCACTTCTTTGGATCGTGAAGAGGCCGAGGACGAGAGCGAGCCGGAACCCAGTGCTTCGCAACAAGACTGGGTCACGTGCGCGATTTGCGCAGGCCGACTCCGAAGCGCAGTCCTGCTGGCGGAGAACCAGGTTATTGCCGTCTTTGACGACAACCGGGAAGCACGCTTTGTGAAGCTGCTCGTCTGCCCGCGCTGCGGCAATGCCAGCATGTTCGTCGACATGCAGACCAGGGTGATCGAGTAGTCCCTGCCATCAGCCCAGCCCGTCGTAGACGTGTCGAGACAGGGGTGGGTCGTAGAATCGGGCGCATCAATGCGCTTCATCGCGGATTTGCACATCCACTCTCACTTCTCATTGGCTACCAGCCGCCAGCTGACTCCCGAACACCTTGACCACTGGGGACGAGTAAAGGGAATCAAGGTTATCGGGACGGGCGATTTTACTCACCCCCGCTGGATCTCAGAGCTGGAGGACAAGCTTGAGCCGGCTGAACCCGGACTCTTCCGCCTGCGCCCCGAACTGCGACTGCGTGATCTGCCCGGAGTTCCGGAGACGGAGGAGAACTCGGTTCGTTTCCTCCTGACGGGTGAAATCAGCAACATCTACAAGCGAGACGGCGCGGTGCGAAAGGTGCACAACCTGGTTCTGGCTCCCGACTTTGAAACCGTCAAGCGGGTGCGGGCCGAGCTGGAGCGGCTCGGTTTCAACCTGGTTTCCGACGGGCGCCCTATCCTGGGCCTCGATTCCCGTGACCTGCTGGAGGTTCTCCTCTCGGCTTCGCCTCGGACGTTACTCGTCCCCGCTCACATCTGGACGCCGTGGTTTTCGGTGCTCGGTGCGAAGTCCGGTTTTGACTCAGTCGAAGAGTGTTATCGAGATCTTTCGTACCATATCGCGGCGGTTGAAACCGGGTTGTCGAGCGATCCGCCCATGAACTGGCGCTGCAGTCGCCTCGACCGCTTCAGGCTCATATCCAACTCCGACGCTCACTCGCCTGAAAAGCTGGGGCGGGAGGGCAATGTCCTCGATGCGGAACTGTCCTATGAGGGGATACTCGCCGCCCTCAGAGGTTCGGAGACCGATCGCCTGGAGGCGACGATCGAGTTCTTTCCGCAGGAAGGCAAGTACCACCACGACGGCCACCGGAAATGCCAGGTTGTATGGGGTGCGGAAGAAACGGGGCGGCACGCCGGGCGCTGTACCGCCTGCGGAAAGCCGGTCACCGTCGGGGTCATGAGTCGGGTTCTCAAGCTCGCAGACCGGAAGGAGGGGGAGGCTGGTTCGAACCGCCAGCCGTTCTACTCGGTAATCCCGCTTCCCGAGATTCTCGGAGAGCTCCTTGGAACGGGCGCGGCCGCGAAGAAGGTGCGGGAGGCATACCAGCGAATCATCCACAAGGCCGGCTCTGAGTTCGACGTCCTCCTTTGGTTGCCGCCCGAGGATCTGACTCGGGCAGGCGGAACTCTTTTTTCCGAAGCTATCAGGCGGATGAGGGCCCGCCAGGCCATCGTTCAGCCCGGCTACGACGGCGAATACGGAATTATCAAGTTGTTTACACCCGAGGAATTGAAGAGCTTCGGATACACGGGCGCGCTTTTTGTTTTGCGGCAGCCGGAACCAAATCAGGGACCCGGCGAGCGTCTAAAGGCGACAGTCCAATACCCGGTTTCGGAGTGCGCCGGAAACGACAAGCACGATAGGGCGGCCGAGTTGGCGGCAACCTACGTCAAAGACGCCGATAAAACGCCGCTCGGCCGGCTGAATCCCGAGCAGCGTCTGGCAGCCGAGCACCCGGAGGGCGCCGCCTTGGTTATCGCCGGACCGGGGACCGGAAAGACCCGCGTGCTGACGGCTCGGGTCGCCGGGCTAATCACCGAGAAGAAGATCGACCCGGCGTCTTTCCTGGTCGTAACGTTCACGAACAGGGCCGCAGGCGAACTGCGACAACGGCTTCGGTCGCTCCTGGGCGACGCCAGCCGCCTGCCGTGGATCGGGACTTTTCATTCTTTCGGCTATTCCATCCTGGCTGAGAACCCTTTGCCGGCCGGTCGGCGACCGGGTTTCCAGCTGGTGGATGAGGAAGACCGGGAAACAATACTGGGCCGTGAGCTGGGATACTTGCGGCCGGCCGTGTTGGCCGCGCAGATATCACGGCATAAAGCGACCGGTGAGACGCCCGGGGAGGAGGGCAATCCGACCTTTTCGGATGCCCTCAAGGCCTATGACGATTACCTGCGGGAACAGAACCTGTTCGATCTGGACGATTTGATTGCGGTGCCTGTCCGGCTTCTCTGTGGCCGGAATGAACTTCTCGAGCAATACCGGAGGAGGTATTCCTGGGTTCTGATTGACGAGTACCAGGATGTGAACCAGGCCCAGTATGACCTGATTCGACTCCTCGCCCCGGACTCCGGAAGCAACCTCTTCGCTATCGGGGATCCCGATCAGGCGATCTATGGTTTTCGCGGATCGGACGTCCGTTTTATCGGCCGGTTCCTCCGGGATTACCCTGGTGCCCGGCACTACCGCCTGGGGCAGAGCTATCGCTGCTCGCAAATGATACTGAGCGCAAGCGAGGACATTCTGGGGAGGCCCGACGAGGGGGACGGCCTGCGGGGAACCGCGGCGGGTTTAAAGGTCAGGATTGTCCCGGAGGGCAGCGACAAGAGCGAGGCCGAGTTCGTGGCCCGGACGATCGAAGCGCGGCTCGGCGGAGTTCGCTTTTTTTCGCTGGACAGCCGAGTCGCGACGGGCGACGAGGAGACGCCTGCCTGGGGCTTCTCCGACTTTGCTATTCTCTGTCGCCTCGGCCGCCAGATGCCGGTGCTTGAAAAGGCCTTGCAGGACCACGGGATACCGTACCAGAAAGTGGAAGAGACACCGTTTTTCAAGCGCGCGCCGGTCCGAACCATCCTTGATCTGCTGAGCCTGTGGCATCGGCCGGACAGGGACCTGCCGAGGCAACGGCTGCAGGCACTCGGAATCGATGTGGCCGGGTCAGTCGAAAGATTGTCGCAAGCACTCACCGGGGGCGGCGCGTCCGTTTCGGAGCTGATATCCGCCCTGCCGGCAACGGACCTGGGTGACAGTTTCGGTTCCGGGGTCTATGCCTCCTCCGACATCGAGCGACTTCGCTGCTTTGCCGCCGACTTTGGCACGGATCTGCAAGCCTTCCTGCGGCACACCTCCCTTGGCTCAGCGCCAGACGGTTACCGCCCCGAAATCGAGAACGTGGCTTTGATGACGCTGCATGCCGCCAAAGGACTGGAGTTTCGATGCGTCTTCATTCCCGGTTGTGAAGAGGGAATATTGCCATGCACGATGTTCGGTCGTACTGTCGATTGCGAAGAGGAGCGGCGCCTGCTCTACGTCGGTATGACACGAGCCCGGGATTCGCTGTTTCTCACCCACGCCGGCCGTCGTTTCCTGGCCGGGCGAATGATGGAGAACGTCGTGAGCCGGTTCCTGGCGCCGATAGACAGGCAACTGGTAGAAATTGCGGCGCAATCGCGCAACCCCGCCCGACGGAAACCGGACCCGCAGTTGAGGCTGTTCTGATATTTGGAGTCGTAGATTCCTTCCCCGCAAATCCAGGCCGGCGACAGGTGGACCAGGTCAGCGGGCGGTCGAGGTTGAGTGACTCGAGCGGCGGTTGAGTGACTCGCCACAAAACGGCGAGTTACTCAACCGCCGCTGACAGAGTCACTCAACCGCCGCTGACTTGAAGGAGTCCATGGCAAATTTCGTCTTGGAGAGCATTGTGCCCCAGCGGCACTAGCGCGGCCCGGCTCGCACGACCCGTCCGCGTTCCAAAACCAGCCGGTGAGACACGCACTCCGGGATTTCTTCCGGGCGATGAGTGACGTAGATGAGCGAAACCGACGGGTCGGCACACACGTGATCAACGAGCTCCAGGAACCTCGCGCGGCAAGACGGATCGAGCCCCTGGCATGGTTCGTCCAGCACCAGGAGCGACGGATTTCTGACCAGCGCCCGGGCGAGTAAGACCAGTCTTGCCTGTCCGGTCGAAATGCTCAGAATCCGGCGATCATGCAGATCGGCAACCCCCAGCGTCTCCATCCGGGCCAGCGCCCGATCGACCTGTTCGGGTGTGCATCGGCGGTACAGCCCGATCGAATCATGAAAGCCCGAGCAGACGACTTCGAGGCAGCTGATATCCGCCTGGTACAAGAGGTGAAGCTCGGGGGAGACAAAGCCGATGCGACGCTTGATCTCCCAAATCGTGTCTCCTGAACCGCGGCGCCTGCCGAACACCCAGACAGGGTTTGAGTAGACTTGCGGATTGTCTGCCAGGATCAGGCTCAGCAGCGTCGATTTGCCGGCGCCGTTATGACCCAACAGCGCCCATCTCTCTCCCGCCCGGATGGTCCATGAGACGCTGTCGAGGGGACGAACCTCTCCGTACTCGACAGTGACGCCGCGCATCTCGACCAACGGAGGGCCGCCGGTGTCCCCTTCCGGCAGGGCGGGCACGGAGTGTCGCCGCTCGCCCCCGCTCGCCGGGGCTGCCTGGATAT
>RPQK01000329.1 GCA_003819755.1 Acidobacteriota bacterium
CGCCTGCGCTCCCAGCGGACGCCTCCACCTTCGAGGCCCTCAGCTGGTAGACGCGGTGCCACTTCCTTCAGCGTTGGGGGATCGTTTGGTCCCGCACCCAGCCTTTGCCGCAGCGCACTCCAAATTGGTCTGGTGCCCTGGGGCGAATCGTTCTTCTAGTCTTCCTCCAAGATCACCTCAACCCCGCACAGCAGTGGCGGGACCTGGCTTTCCGGCGAGCCGGGCAGGCATTCCACGGTTAATACCTCTTCAACCTTAACCTTGTTGAATGTCTTGACGACCGGAATATCCGCCCCTCCGGCTTCCTGCGCGATATCGAACTTCGTCAAGACTTCTTTTCCCTGTAGTTGAACGTTGAAGACTCGCTCGCCCGGTTTCTTATCTTCGATTTCAGCGAAATGCAGCTTCACGGTATAGGTCACGTTGTCCGGTTGGTCCAACAATGTGATCTTTAGCCGGACTGGACCGACGAGCCCAGAAGCGCCAACCCACTCATACCCGTTCGGTATAAGGTTCAGGGAGTGTCTGCGGACCCCGCGCGTCGTTTCCGGGTCATATCGTATTGGGATGTCAGGCGATTTGCCGCCGACGCTCGGGAAATCCAGCCACAGTGTCCCGTCCGCCGCGACCCGGTCGCCCGGGGCGTTGAGGTTTATTCCCAGTTTTTGCACCGGCTTGTGGTTCCAGACGAAATCGTTCGTTGTCCAGTACTCGAGCTCCGGCATGTGGATTAGGGCGAGAGACGTCTGGTTTTGATACGAGCATTGGCAAGTTCGAGTGTAGTCGGGGGCATTCAACACGCCTCCGGCGGCGATGAGATTGGACGTGCACCCGGACTTGAAGCCTCCGAGGTTGCCGGTTCCGCTGTCGGACAGCAGATCATAGAATCCGGCTGCCGCTGAACGAAACGACAGCATGTGCTCGCTCGCGATATTGTAGTTGCAGCCGTACATCCGCGAGTACGCCCAGAGCATATCCTCTCCCGTCATCGGATCGACGCGCAGCTTGCGTTCTCCGGTGTCGATTTTGTACGCCGCGGTGTCGGTGATGATCTCGTCGTGGTAGAGGATTGGCGGGTTGTTGTACTTGATCTTTCTGTCCCAGACGGGAGCTCCGCTTGACGCCACGTAGACGGCCATGCGTTCGCCCGTTTCATCCGTCAGCATGTCGCGAGAAGGCCGAGTTGCCTGCAGCAGCCGGTCGTGTTCCTCGGAGTAACTCAGCCAGCTGCCGAAGATTCCTTTATCCCGTTTCCACAAGACTCGCCCGGTTTCCAGATCCAGGGCCAACAGGCGATAGTCATAAGGCGCGGGGCGGCCGCGGCGCCGCAGCCTCTTCTCGAGCGCCGGCGGCAGCTTATCCAAGCAGAAAATAACTTTGTCGCTGGCCGTGATGGCGTTATGGATGAAACCGTAGCGCGCCTCGATCCTCCACTTCACGGAACCGGTCTGCCGGTCCATAACGACGAGGGATTTGCTGGCGGTCCCGTCAAGACCGCCGAAAATCTTGAGCCTGTTTTGCTCTCTCTCGGTCGCCGCCTTCGATCCATCCTGCAGCGGGGCGGTGTCCGGAAATTCCCTGGAAAACACCGTGAAATCGCTTCCGGCAATCAAGTTGTTGCCGGACACTCCGATATAGCCCCACCGGGCCGGCTGGACGCCGCCTGATGCAGGAAGCGACAAGGTTTTCTTTGCCTCGCCGGTCGCGATGTCCAGGACGAGGCAGCGGTTTCCCTGCAGCACGTAAACCCAGTCGGCTGTCGCGATGAAATTCGTCCCACGGGCGTTGGCGCCGGGGATGTGTTGCTGATTAGTCTTGACCGTCAGCGGGGCGTCCTTGTCGTAGGTCTCATCGTAGTACACGCCGTAGGTATCGGAAGGCTGCAGTGCTGTCTTCCACAGCACCCGGCCTGTGTAGACGTCGCGTGCATTTATGCAGTCGATCCCTTCGATAATCAACCGGCCGTCCACGATCTGTTCGGGTGGACCGTGCCCGTGACGCGGCAGTACGTTGACGTTGGAACTGCCTCCAAACCAGAGGATCCCGAGGGGAAGTTTGACCAGCCCGTCGTCCGATTTCACGGTGTTGGCGATGCTGCCGTACTGGTGGGTCCAGTTGGCGGCGCCCCCGGGTAGCGGGCCGTCTTTGCTTAGGACAACGGCGGGTTCGGAAGACTTGAGGGTTAATTTTAGTCCGTCCGTCCTGTTGCGCAACCGTTCGACGAACGCTTTCGATCCTCCGCCCGAGGGCAGCCAGATCTTTCCGCCGTATGGTCTTACCGACCGGACCACCTTTGTGAAGGACTCTTCGCTATCCCAGCCTTCAGCTCCATCCGTCAGCACCACGAGCGAGGCCATATAGGGCGGCGCCTCGAAGCTGTCCGGCGTTCCCTGGAGCAGGTGAACCCTTTTTCCCAGCAACCCCGACCGATCAAAGCGATGACGAAGATCGGCCAGCTCTTTCGCTTCCGGCACCACCGCGACGATGTCCAACTGAGATGCGAGCGCCAGCGCGGAGAGCAAATCGCCCTTGTCGGTTCCGTAAAACAGGGCATACCCGTCCTTTACCTCCGCCTGTTTAAGGATGGCCTGGGCAAGCTCGGTCGTGCTGCCGGAGAGTTGTGGTGGGTCGGCCTTCTGGACATGGGTTTGGACGGCCACCGGGTCCTTCCCGAACGCGATCAGTTTGCCGTCCAGAGTCGCCGCGATCAGCATTCCATTGGCGGCGACAAGCCGTGCGACCTTCCCCTCGACCTTCTGCGCCCAGGCCGCTTCGAGCTTGCCGTCCGGGAGAATTGAAACAGCCGTGATCTGACCGTCGCCGCCGGCGTAGAGCCGCGATCCGGACCTGATCAGGTCACCGGTTGCATCCACTTTCAATGTGAACTGCTTGAGGGACGGCTGGCGGGCATCGCGGACGATGATCGATTCGCCCGACATGTAGTAGACCTGCCCGGCCAGGACCGGGTATTTGCCGACTCGCCGCGCGACCTGTTTCCCGTTGGCTAAATCGTAGAGGTCCGTGTCCCGATCCCGGTAATGGTTGAAGAAGTGCTCCCCGCTGGCAGAAACGAAGGCGCCGCCGGATTTGTTGTACTCATTCAGGTGATAGTAGAGGAGCTTCCCGGTGTGCCGGTCGAAGCAGGCCGGCACGGATCGCCCACCCGAGACGAGCAGCAGATTGGCAACTGCAACGAGTGCGCCCTGGGGCGCGACCCCGGCAAAGGCGGGGGAATTGTGCGGCTGTTTCTGGTAATCAGCACCAGTGCCTTCGTTCCGCCAAATGAGCCGGCCGGTGTCGGCGTCGAGGGCGTAAATGAAAGTCCCCATGAACGGCCAGATGCTGGCCGCAAAGTAGACGATGTCGTCCAGCACGACCACGCCGCCCCGGGCGGGCCAGCTGGAGATCAGGCGCTTGTTGCCCAGATTCTTCCGGTCCGTTGGACCTCCACGGAATTTCCAGAGCAAGGCACCCTCGTCCGCCGAAAGACAATAAAGATAGCCGTCGTCGCTCGTGAAATAGAGGCGGTTGCCTCGCGCGGCCAGTGGCAGGCGTACCGGCCCGTCCACATAGAACCTCCATTTCTCCGCTCCGGTTGGGAGGTCCAGAGCCACGACCTTGTCGCTGTCGTTGAACCCAATATAGACGGTGTTGCCCAGAATGATCGGCTCAAACACCTGGTCCAGCGGCATCAAGTCCTGATTCAAAGGGTCGTCCCAGACCGGTTCCCTTGGTGGATAGTGACGGACCCATTGGGGACAGAGCTCGGCTGGCAGTTCGTCCGGCCCCGAGGCCGTTCGCCCGGCGTCGTAACGCCACATTGGCCAGTCAGCGGCGAGGGCTGATGACGACAGACCGGCCACGATCAAAGCCCTCAGGACGACGGAGATAGCCGATTTGTTCACTGCCGGGCCTCCAATGGTTGAGTTTGAGAGGTAGGAAGATACTCGACACGATCCGCCTGTGCGGCGATTTCCCGGTCGTGCGTCACCAGGAGAACCGAGCCGCCGGTCTCGACATATCCCCTTAAATGGCGGAGGACGCCTAGCGCGTTCTGATGATCCAGGTTCCCAGTGACTTCGTCCGCCAGGACCAGCTTTGGACTGAATAGGAGCGCCCGGGCGAGCGCGGTTCGCTGTTTTTCCCCCGAGCTGAGCTCAGCTGGCGTATGGTCAAGCCGATGGGCGAGCCCAAATTGTTCGGCCAGCGCCTTGGCGCGGCTCTCGTTGCCGAATCGTCCGCCTGCCGCTTCGGGTGCCAGAATGTTCTCGAAGACGGTCAAGTAAGGTATGAGGTGGTACTGCTGAAAAACAAAGCCGATGTTTCGGGCACGGAAGGCGGCGAGCCGGCTACGCGGCATGGTGTAGAGATCCTGGCCGTCGACAAGCACCTGGCCGCTATCTGGGCGGAGCAGCCCGCCTGCAATCAGAAGGCAGGTGGTCTTGCCGCTGCCGCTGGGCCCCTGCAGAGCCACGAACTGGCCCGGCCCGACTGTCAGATCGACCGGCGGGAGCGCGGTGATCCGCAGATTTCCTTTGGGGTAGGTCTTGACGACTCCCTCGAGGCGCAGCAAGTGGGTCATTCCTCCCTCAGGACTTCGGCCGGGTCTTGCTGCGCGGCGTAGTAGGCCGGCACCCAGCTGGCGGCCACTGCGAGGACCACGGCGCTCGTGAGAACGAGAAGCATTAACCGAGGCTCCAGGAGTGCGAAAATCACTCCTCCCTGCCTGCTGACCCCAACCAGGACGCCCGCGATGTATCCGGCGACGGCCCCAATCAAGCCCATAAGCAAGGCTTTGGTCAGGAACAGGCCGAGTATCGTGGCCGAACGCGCACCGAGCGCCCTGAGAATCCCGATTTCACTGCGACGCTCCCGCACATTAGTGTAGAAAACCAAGCCTATCCAAAGCGCACTGACGAGAAGCACCAGGGGCACGAGGATCGCCGAAACCCGCTCCTGCTCGTCGCGAAGCTGGCGTCGGTTATGCACTTCGGCCGCAATCGCATCCGCGGCTTCACGGGCGGCGCGGTCCCGGGCTTCGGCCCGAGTCAGGACTTTGGAGCCTTGTTCGATCACCTGGACGCCTGGTAACACGGCGGCTACATCACGCCTGACCAAGGCCAATTCGTTCCCGGCGCAAATGCACTTCAGCGCCAGGATGGCGTTGATCCGGCCCTGTTTGTTGAGCATCTCCTGCGCTTGGGCAAGATCGATCCAGAGGGAGATGTCATCCTTCGACCCCCGCTCCTCGTTGCATTGACTGACCGTGAATGCCCGTCCGAACAGTGTAATACGGTCGCCTGGCTTCAGGCCGAGGTCTTGGGCCAACTGGTGACCGATGACGGCTCGTCCTTTTGGGACGGCAACCAGAATCGGTTCCCGCGCGTCCCGGAAAAGCGAAGGCACCTCCCCGCGGGTCCCGATCAGGATAATCGTCCGCTTGGTCTCGGGCCACCTGACCTTCTCCTCGAGGGTTGGCAAAAGGTGGCGGATCGTGACGATTTTCGCCTCTGCCAGTCGAGTTGCATACGTTTCCGGCATGTAAGCGGAGACGGCATCCTCCGCGTAGAAATCGGACAGCCTCTGGCCCTCGGGAAAGATCAGAAGATTGAATCCGAGATTCTTCATGATCTTGCGGTAATCGTCCTCGAGCACGGTCATCCGGGCCTTTGTCTCCTTCTCTTTCTCGGCCACGATGCGCCCGGTCCTCAGATCATGAAGCTTGAGGATCGTCATCGAACCGCCAAGGACCGCGACAGCCAGAGTCACCGCGATAAGCCCGGAAGCGAAGTTCAATTTTCTTCGGGTGATCTCCTTGATCACCAGTTGCCAGACAGTCATAGTCACTCAAAAGGATGAAGGATGAAGAAGCATGGAGGCTAGTCCCCGTCCTTCATCCTTTCCTCTTCATCGTCACCACTACGGACAGCGTCACGAGCACCAGGCCGGCCGCGCCAGCCAGATACAGTATGTTGCGCACTAGCCGGCCCTCGCCGGCGCCCGTCGGTTGTGGCTGCACGCTCGAAACGGGACGCGCTGAGGCATTGCTCGTCGCCGGCGCCACCTGGCAGACGGCTCCCGGTTGAATGGGAGCGGGCTTCGAGGACGCCAACGGCGCTTTCGTTGCTTCCGGATCTTGACTAAAGCCGCTCAACCCGGTCAAGGGCACGTCCGGATCCTGGACCATCTTGCCGCCGTAGGGTCGGGACCAGTCTGCTGAAATAATCAGATCGGTCCCGGGGTTCTGGGCCTTGATCTCGCAGGAACACCAATTGATCAACGACTGGCAGGCTTCCAGGATGGTGTTTTCCTGAATTCCATCACCGACGAGGGCATAGAGAGCACGACCCCGGCCAAAGACAGGGAAGGCCATCGGTTCATCGTACTGCTCGAGATCAGACTCTGACTTGATCAGGGTGCTGACCAGCAGTTGTTCGTCCGGATCGCTGCGCGCGATTTCCACGAACGCAAAATGCACCGGGTACGTCTTGAAATCTGTTACTTCAACCGGATTACCGTTCAGGTCGGTGCCGATTTCGGGAATTTTGAGGGTCGCAGATGCCCGTTCCAGTTGATTTTTTAAGGTTTCGCGCGCGCGACGGTCCTTTTGTTCATGGCCGCTTTTGAGGAGGACCCAAACGGCTACCTCGCCGCGCAGAAGACTCTGAGCCATCCGGGAACGAGCAGGGGATGCGACGATTTTGCTGACCTGATTGGTGTTGAGCGGTCCCGACCAAACCGGACCACGGAACTCGAAATCGACCGGGTAGAAGACTTCGACCCAAGGATAGCTTTCGATCTTCCGGCCTTCCGCAAGGGCCCTTCCCTCAGGCTTGGAGACGTCGACGGTCTTCAGGGCGTAGTTGGTGAGCCCTTCCCCGGCGTTTCTCCGCAGCGAATGCAAGGCGTCTCGCGGCGGAGTAGCCTGATAGTAGACGACGACCTGATAAAGGTCGGCCGGCCATCTTTCCAGGGCATAGCGAAAGGCGGGCACGTTGCAGGCGAGAGAATCCACCAGCATCGTCAGGCCGACGATCCCGAGAGTCACAAGTGAACGACGTAAATCCAGACGATCCAAAAAACAACTCCTGATCGCTCCGAGCTTTGCGCGGTGAGTAGTTTATGACAAGCGGGGGCGGAGGGAAAGGAAGATTGCGGGTCCCCAGAATTGCCACCAGTCGGAATCGGGCGGGGCTTTTATCGTGGCCGGACTCTCCAGAGTCCGGCAGCCGGACCTCAAAGGTCCGGCGGGAACGGGGGAGCGGCAACCACTGTTTACGCCGGGCCCTATAGCCCGGCGGCCGGACTCTGGAGAGGCCGGCCACCATGAAAGCCCGGCTCAATTCCGACTGGTGATAATTCGGCGATCGTTCTGTAAAAAAACGCCTCCCTTCGCTGCGAAATACCCGCAAAACTGTGAGAGAATCCAACCTGTTCCGGCACTTGGCCGGCATTCCCACGGAGGTTCTCATGAGCACGACCAGGATTCCGCGTCGTCCTTTTCTAAAGACTCTCGGTATCGCCGCAGCCGGCAGCTTGCTGCCCGGAGGGTTGACCTTAGGGGCTGACGGCGCTCCACGCAACATCATCATCATCTACGCCGACGACCTCGGTTACGGAGACGTTGGATGCTACGGTGCAACGCACGTGAAGACACCGAATATTGATCGATTGGCTGCAGCGGGTCGCCGCTTCACCAATGCCCATGCACCGTCGGCTACGTGCACCCCGTCTCGCTATGCGATGCTCACGGGGGAGTATGCGTGGCGGAGGCAGGGGACCGGAGTTCTTCCGGGTGACGCCAGGTTGATCGTGGCCCCCGGCCGCACCACGCTCCCGTCCATTCTCCGAGAATCCGGGTACCGAACGGGCGTGGTTGGAAAGTGGCATCTGGGCCTGGGGGACGGCAATCTCGATTGGAACAAAGATATCGCCCCTGGGCCGTTGGATATTGGCTTCGACTATTGCTTCCTGATTCCCGCGACAGGTGATCGCGTACCGTGTGTGTTCGTCGAGGATCGCCGGGTGGTGGGGCTCGATCCGAATGATCCGATACGGGTGAGCTATCAGGAAAAAGTCGGCAATGAGCCGACTGGAAAAGAGAATCCCGAGTTGCTGAAGATGCA
>RPQK01000330.1 GCA_003819755.1 Acidobacteriota bacterium
CACGTAGCTACGCTTGTAGAAGGATCGCAGAGCGAAAGCTGGTTGCAGCGAGAAGGTACAACAGACGAGGATAGCCAGCCTGAGCCCGAACACTTGCAGACGTCGCATATTGCCTCCCTAATTGCGCCGTAACCGCAGAATCTTGCGTCTATTGCCAGGTTTCTTCCTTTTCACGACCGAACCCCCTCGAATAGCCCCCGCGTTAGATTTTAGTCCGAGAGGGTCCTCAGGCCCGTGACCTCCTTCACGGCATTCTCATTGTTTGTTGGGCCTTTCGTGAGACTTTCGGATCACCGCAGTTCCTCTGCGCCGCAGAGTGTGCGAAGTTAGAAGGATGAGGCATTCGATCGCGCCCTTGATTGTTCAGGTGCTGACTCTGGTCCTGCTCTCATTCGGCAACTGTGAGGCTCAGGACTTCCTCGACGAGAACCCCGAGTTCAAGCGCCTTTACCTCGAGACTACCCGCGAAATGTCCGAGAAAGAACGGGAGGACCTTCTCAAGTACCTTTCTGCGCTCCCACCAGAGGAACGAAGGAAGTTCATGGCTCACGCGGTTGAGATGGGCCGCCGGCAGATAACCGTGGAGCAGGTGTATGCGAAGTACTCGCCCGCTTCGCGTCCCGATCAGTCACTTTCCGTCATACCATTTCCCCCCGATAAGCAACCGATCACCGAGGAGGAAATCCGGCTGCTCGAGCAAATGAACCTGAAAGGCGAGTTGCGGATTGAGGGATTCGGAACCTACAGCAGCAAGGGCGCTCGCGGCCCCACCATTCGCGTCCTCCTCATTATGCAGAGGCAGGTCGACTCTCCGGTCGAATTTCCTCTACCCCCAGAAGGCCGTCTGATCCTGCTTCAGACCGATAGTGGATGGCTGCTTGAACCATCGGATTACAGAAAGACCGAGAAGACTGTTCGCATCGAACCATCGAATACTGCCCCGCACAGAACTTCTGTCAACTTTGATACGGGCAACGGGCGCTCCGGCTCAGATGCGTTCGGATGGCGATAGTCTCCGCGCGGCCGTTTACCCCCGGCTGCGCTCAAGCAGTATCATCATCAGCAATCCGAGCAGGATCGCGTCTTCCTGGCGCGGCTCAAGCCCGGCAAGCTTCTCGACCCGGAACTTGCCTTGGAAGAAGGCTGGCTGCTTGACGATTCTCATGATCGGGCGAGCGGCTGCGTCTTCGACCACGTACGACGGGTGCAGAAGGTAGCCGCTGAAGAGTCCCAACACCGGGATCTCCCCCACGAGGCCGTCGATCACCTTCACCCACGGATTCTCCTCGTGGAGCAGGAATCCGGACTGGCCAGCCGTCTCGATCTGATAATGGGCTCGCCAGAGTGAACGCATTCCCTGTCTTTTCACCGAGCCGACCGGGGCGCCGGAAGCGTCGGTCATCTGGTAGGCTGCGGAGAAATCCATGATGCGGTCCGCTTCCATGTGGAACATGAGCTTCGATTGCTGTTCGTCGGCAAAGACGTTGATCGATTCCCGAAGGCGGAATGCCTTGGGACGAACATAGAGAATCAGCCTCCCGTTGGCATCGGCGACCGAGAGCCGCGTGTGAATGGAGAGCACTTTGAACGACAAATCAAGCGGATATGCATGGGCCATGACCCCAATTGTACCGACGCCAGGAAAGAGGAGACAGGAAAATTGCTGAGTTCTGGGTTACCGGAGGCCCTGAAGACCTCCTCATTCTGTCCGGCGGGTAACCAGCGCAATCACCTCTTCGGCGCTTTCTTCAATTGGTTTGTCGGTCACATCCACGCTCCGTATCCCGTTTCGCTTGTAGAAGGTCCTTGCCTCTTCAATTTCCTGGTGCAAGTGAAGAGTGTCACTATAGGCGGACTTCCGGCCCGTCCCCAGCCTTTGCTGCCTCAATTCCCGGTGCGCAACCAGCTGTGAAGGGTCGACGATGAGACCTACGATTCTCTCCCGTTGGGCCTTAAACAGTTCCGTTGGTGGAAGAATTTCCTTCACCAACGGTATGTTCGCCACGCGCCAGCCGAGCACGGACAGATACATGCTGAGGGGCGTTTTGCCTACTCGCGACGGGCCGACCAGGATGATCTCTGCCTGTGCCAAATCCTCCGGTTTTTTTCCATCGTCATGGGCAACGGTGAATTCAATCGCGTCCATGCGCTCGAAATAGGCCTGGTGGATCTCCCGGTACAGACCCGGCTGCCCGAGCGGTTCCTGCCCGGTTAGGTGGGTAATCCGCGACAAAAGAGGGCCCATGAGATCAACTGCGGCGACGTTCTTGATGCGCGCCTCCTCGAGGAGCACATGCCGCAGCCGGCCATCCACCAGGGTGTGAACGATAGTGCCCTGGTCGGCTGCCGCCTGTTCCACCGTCTGTTTGATCTGCTCAGGTTTTTGGACGTAGGGAACGACAACGACCGGGATGTGTGCGTTCTTGAACTGGGCTAGAACGGTTCGAGCCACCTGCGCGCCGCTCGCACCCGCACCTCCAGACACCACAAAAATTGAACCGAATTCCTTGCGGTTGCCGTCATCCTCCGCCACGCCGGCACCCTCCTTCCGTTAATCATTGTGTACCACTTTTGAAGGGGGGCCCGCCACGCGGCCGGGTCGCCGGCCAGTCAGCGCACGCAGTCAGGGGCCTTTGCGGATCTGTTCTTTCTCTTCGTCCGGTGCCTCGATCCGGTTTGGGAGCGGGTTAAAACCCTCTTGACGAAAGTGGTCATCGAAAGTGAAGACGTTGCGAAGTCCCACCGACCTCATAACCTCGAAGCTGATGCAATCGACGAGACTCAGACGCTTACGACCGGCTGCCAGCAAGGCGGTTAGGCCAATCTCAAAAGTTCGCGATTCGACCCACTCTATGGTGATGACAGGGAGAACATCGTCCCGAAGCGCCCGGACTGCAGCCATTCCCAGCCGGTGCTGTGCCAAGGTCAACGTTTCAAGCAGCACGTAATCCGTACAGACCAGAGCCCCATCCTCGCGGATCAACCGTTGCCATTCGACCCGAGCGTCCGGATGATATTGGTCAGCTGAATTGAGTACAGCCAGAAACGCCGAAGTATCGACGAATACGGTCATTCGGCCTGATCCTCCGCGAGATACTGATCATGCCGCTCAGCCAGGTCAACCTCATCGGCCCGAAAACGACCTGCGACCGCTATAGCTCTAAGCTGGCGCTCATCGGAGGAGGGATGCGAAGTCCTGACAAGGTACTGCTCCACACTCTCTCTCACCAATTCGGCCATTGAAACCCCTCGCTTGGCGGCCAGCGCTTTCAATCGCGTGGCAGTGCGCTCGCTCAGCTGAATCTGGGTTCGAACCACGACTCCTCCATCATGAGTACACTATCAGCGTCATGATATCACGCCGCTGGCAGGCGTGAGTTTCGCTGCGGTTTGAAGGACTGCCACTACATTTACGACTCAGGACGCTAGCCTACTTCTTCGGAACTGCAATCCAGAGAATCACGTAGGGGAGGAGGCCGGGAAGCCCGCCGGGGAGCAGCAGGATGATGAGTATCAATCGAAACCAGAAGGGCCTCAGGCCGTAGAACGCGGCCAGGCCTCCACAAACCCCGGCTACAATACCGTTCTGTCGCCGCAGTTGGTGTTGAGCATGTTCGATGTTCTGACTCATGTCAGGAAGATACGAACGAGGGGAAGCGAAAGTTCGAATGCGGGAGCCGCGAGAGCACCGTCTGGCTTGCGCGGACCGCGGTTCAATCGCGTCGTTTTTCCGTGACTTCGAGCAGGTCGAGCGCCGCGTTGCGGATTGCCGACACGGTCAGGCCAAAACAATCGAGGAGCCATGGCGCGGATCCGCTCGGAGCGAGGGCTCCCGGAACATCCAGAAGCCGCACCGGGACTGGATGCTTATGCAGGACAACCTGCGCGACTGCTCCTCCCAGTCTCCCGAACACCGAATAGTCCTCGACCGTTATGATCGCCCCTGTCTCTCGAGCGGCGCGTTCGATTGCTACGCTGTCGAGCGGCCTGATCGTCGACATGTTGAGGACTCGCGCTTCAATGCCGTCTCCCGCCAGTGCCTCGGCGGCACCGAGCGTCCAACTCACCCTCGAGCCGCTTGAGATCAGCGTCAGGTCCGTTCCGTCGCGCAGGATCGCAGCGCGGCCGATTTCGAAACCATAGTCAAAGCGATGGACGATCGGGACCGGCCTGCGGCTCAGGCTCAGATAGACCGGCCCATCATAGGCGGCGATCCTGCGGACCGCCTGCTCGGTCTCAAGCGGATCAGCCGGAACGATGACGCATAGATCATCGACCACTCTCGCCCAAGCCGGGTCATCAGAGGAATGGCGGGGGGCGTCACGCCTGCCACCGGCGCGATCGCTGCCCACTCGACAAATCTTCAAATTGGGCTGCGAACAACCGAGGTCGGCATGGATCTGCTCAAGCTGGCGCGCTGTGAAGTACGACTCCCCGCATACGAAAGGCAGTCGCCCGTCCTTTGCCAGCGCCGCCGCAATGCCGATCATGTCCTTCTCGGCAGGTCCCACCTGGATCAGTCGGTCAGGAAAGCGCTTTCGGAAACCTGCGAGTTTGGCAGCCCCGAGCGAGTCATTCGTCACGGCGAAAACTCTCTCGTCGGAGGCGGCCAGTTCCGCCAACGCGCCGACAAAGGCATCTGTGCAGTCGTTAAGCTCACTCATCATGCCGCTCCGTCGACCTCCTTCGCGGTTGCCACACCGCTAGCGCTGGAACTCTTCTTCCTTCAGGCTGCCGTACCGCTGGGCGACCACAACCTTCGCGAAATCGGGGTCTGTCTCTACCTTCTTGAAATCCTTGAACCCCGCGATGCGCGCTTTCTGCAGGAAGTCCAAGGCGGCGTCAATCTGACCGTGGGCCGCACTGATTTTCGCAAAGGCGAAATACTGCATGCCCCAGTCCAGATTCGGAACGGCGCAGGAACTTCCCGTCTGGTCGAAGATTGCCGTATCCAGCTCGTACGCGCGACGGTATGCCGCCACCCCGTCACCGAACTTTCCCAAGGCCAAAAGTGCGGTCCCGAGGTTGCGATAAGGCCCCGTCAGCTCGGGCTTTAACGCGATCGCCTTTCGATAGTGCTTCACGGCGTCCTTGAGCTTGTTCCTGAGATGGAAAGCGCTGCCCAGATTGTTCCAGGCTTCCGCATAATCAGGGGCCAGTTTGGTCGCCTGTTTGTACTCTTTTATGGCGTCATCGACGCGTTTGAGACCCTGAAGGGAAACGCCCAGCATGTTGTGAGCGGAAGCGTCTTGTGGATTCCGCTGGACCTTGCTCCGATAGAACTGCGCCTGCCTTTCGTAGGCCAGGATGCTTTTTGCCTGGATCTCGGCGGGGTTGACCTTGACGCTCGAAACACCCGGTTGCGTGTCGCCGGCATACAGGACTACTGCCGAGAGGCTGATAATCATCAAGGCCAGTGCTGCCGTAAACAGCTTTGACATGTCCGTCCCTCCTCAAAAAAAGAATGTTCTCAGTCGAGGGGTCTCACGGTTTGGCGCCGTTCCGGGAGCCCGTCCCTTGTTCATAGAGTTATTGCTGGAGGGAGAGAAAAAGATACGGCTTCGGTTCAGAAACCGAGCCTGGAGAACGGGATTATCGGCAGAATCGAGAGAGCAGGCGCTGGAATCGCTCGTCTTTCTGAATCTTCTGAAAATCGGCGTCTCGAGTGATCATCGAACAGTCCCGGAAGCCGCGGTCAAACGCCATCCCAAGAAAACGGACCGCCTCTTCGACTTGTCCGTTCGCGGCGTTTATCTTGGCGAAGAAGAAGTGCTGAGTAGCAGCGGCCGCGTCCTGAGTTTGAAAACCGATGGCGGTCCCGCTCAGAATGGCGGGGTCCAGGCGGAAAGCGGCCTGCAAGGCCACATATCCCTCTTCCAGGCGGTTCTGAGAAAAATAGGCGCTGCCCATGTTCCGGTACGCGGTCGCGAAACTCGGTCTCATCTCGACAGCCTTCTGATAGTTCTTGATCGCCTGACCGTATCTCAGTCGGGCGTGGAAGCAGGTCCCCAGGTTGTTCCAAGCCTCGGCGTAGCCCGGGTTCAGTTTGACCGCCTGTTCATATTGTTTTTGCGCCTCGTCCAGACGGCCACTCCACTGAAGGCAAAGCCCCAGTTTGTTGTTGACGACAGGGTCGTTTGGATTGATGGCGAGGGCCTTCTGGTATTCGGTTATCGCCCGGGTGTAATCCCGGCGGGCCACCAGCGTGTCGGCCAGGAGCGCGAGCCGGAGCGCTTCGCGAATCTTGTCGGTGGCTGCCCGCATGGTTTCCGGGGAAATGTCCTGGCCGGAGACCTTGATCACATCCACGATCTTCTCGCCCGTTTGCGGGTTAACCAGCAGGTCGAGTGTGCACAAATCGCCATCTTTAACCGCAAAAGGGGCCGGAAAACGGGGTTGAGAGCGAGGAAGCAGCATCGGCCGGGGACAATTGGAGCAATTGAACCGCCGCTGCAACTCCGATTCGACGTCGTCGCCCAGAGCCCGGAACTTCATCCGGTATCCACGGCCGCCGAGCGTTTCCACCTCCAGCCGGTATCCGAAGTACGCCGCACCAGCCTGGTCGTACAGGACGCGACTAACGCTCTTCGAGCGGGGCAGCACGACGTCGGAGATCGCCGTCTTGCCGCTTGTCTGCCCTGATCTCACGAGTGCGAAGCCGACGAACGCACCGTTCTCAAGCCTGGCGACGCCGAACGACCCTTCGGACGCCGCCCCCTGGGCGGCAGCCGCCTGCCCGCACGCGACGGCAAGGAGAGCGGACAGGAAGCCGGGCACTATCCGGTTGATCATTGTCGTTGCTCCTTGACAACGCTGACGTTGACCTCTTCGACTGCCTGAAAACCGGCCAGACTGGTTCGTGCGACCACCGGTTGGTCAGCCGTCGCCTGGACGTATTGTCCCGGCGCGATGACCCCGGCAGCCGGGCGGTTGACGACCAGTGTGAGCGCGATGACGAGCAGGGCCATGACCGCCACCGCGACTGGAAGAGGTACGCGGACTGACGTCGTGAAGAAACGCCGCCAGAGAGGTTCCCGACTTACCCTCCGCCGGTAACTGTCGAGGATGCGGGCATCGAGCGCATCGGAAACGCCCGGCGCTTTCCACTGGCGCAACGCTGACGTCAGCTCAGGATCGGAGCCGTACGGGGCGCTCCCGCTCCCGTCTTTGTCCAGCCGATCATCGGTCATAGCTAAAACCCCCTCGTAACAACCTGGCGCTTGGACTCCATCCACGGCGCCAACAAACCGCGCAGGCGGGCGCGAGCCCGATGAAGTCGGGACTTGATGGTTCCTACATCGGTCTCGGATACGGCCGCGATATCCGCCAGGCTCAACTCTTCAAACTCAAAAAGGATAACCGCCTCACGCTGCAGAGGCGGCAGCGAAGCGACGGCTCGTTTCACGGTATCCGCCAGTTCCGTCGTCAGCACCTGGGTCAGCGGTCCGGCCTGCCTGTCTACCGTCATGTCTTCAGGCATCTCTGCGCCCGGCGCCTCCCGGCCCATGCGCCGCAGCTGGCGATACGCGAGGTTGCGCGCTGCCGCGCATAAATAAGTGCGCAGCGAGCTGCGTGACGGGTCGAAAAGCCGGGATTTGGCGAAGAGCGATAGAAAGCAATCATGGGTGACGTCCTCAGCCAGCGGGGTAGATCCGAGCATCCGATAGGCGAAATGGAAGACGCAGTCACGATGGCGCTCATAGAGCGTCAGGAAGGCCGCCTCTTCCCCCTTTCGCGCCCGATCCAGCAGCTCAGCTTCTGCACCCCAGTCGGACATCTCTCCTCCGCCCCACCGGTTCCCCGGCCCCAGACCCCGGGACGCGGGGGTACTCTTCCTCCGAGATTATTGCCTCAAGCACCCCTCGAAGATACGGGGCAATGGCACTTTTTTTCGCGCCGGAGATCTCGGAAGGGTGAGACGGGGACGCCCTCCTAAGGAAGTGCATGGCAAAAATGTGAGGTAACGTAAGCCTGAATAATGACTTATAGCCATGCGTCGACCGGCCTGAGGGCCTCAAAGGTGGAGGCTTCCGCTGGGAGCGCAGGCGTCTCGCCCAATGCCATTTACTTTTTCCGAAGTCAGTACAACCAGCCGCGGTGAACGGGGCTTTTATTGTGGCC
>RPQK01000331.1 GCA_003819755.1 Acidobacteriota bacterium
GATGACAGCGTTCAGATGAGAGGCTTCCCTTCCTTCGACATTCGCCGAGTCTACAGCTTTTCCCTTCCTTCGACATTCGACATTCGATATTCGATATTCGATATTCTGATCAGCACACTTCAGCGCGCGCGTGGGGCCACCGTCGAACATCTGACAAAAGCCGGTTGGAAGAAATTGAACCAAATTCAAATATCACTCACAATTACAGCCGCGCAGAACCAAAACTTGCACGCGCGGCGCGATCAAGTGTTACGGTTGTAACACGAATTACACGAATTGGACGAAGAGCAGTCCAATTCGTGTACTTCGTGTAATTCGTCGATAGAAACAGGCAACCCGAATTCAATTCCCGAACCCCCACCGATACCCCAACCTCACCACGAACTCCCGTGACGGGCCGGGCAGGGGGGCGTGCAGTCCGTTGTACGGCTGAACGTAATAATCCTTCTCGTTAAAGATATCGAAAACGCCGGCCCCAAACTCGAGCCCGGAGCCGAAGACGTTCGCGGCCCGCAAGTAGACGTTGGCGAGTACGACCGAGTCGAGCCTCTTTAGCTGGCCTGAGGGTTCCGGGCAATCGCACTGCCGGATAAGCAGATGTCACCTTGTCACCCTGTCATCCCCCCTCACGGCTCCTTGGGCCGCACTTTGGCGCGGCCCATTTCCTTGCGGAGGCGGTAGATCTCGGAATCAATTTCCCCCCCGACGAGAAGAAGCAGGCTGGAGAGGTAGAACCAGACCATCAGGACGACCAGCGCGCCCAGGCTTCCGTAGACTTTCTGGTAGTTCGCGACCGAGTTGGTGTACCAGGCAAACCCCTTGGAAGCCCCTATCCAACCGAGGGTAGCGACCAGGCTGCCGGGAGTAAAGATCCGCCAGGGCAGACGCCGGGCAGGGAGCAGGTAGTAGACCATCTGCATGCCGACATTGATCAGGGTGAAGATGATCAGCCAGCGGGCCAGCCAGTAAGCGGCCCTTGCCCAGTGCTGGATAAAGCTTGATTCCGCGAATGCGCCTTTGCTCAGGATGAGGTTTACCAGGAAATCTCCGAAGAAGAGCAAGACCGCCGAGACAATGACGAAAACGGAGAAGACAATTGTCACGCCGACCGACAAAAGCTGGATTTTGAGGAACGAACGCCGGTCGCGTACTTCATAAGCGCGGTTGAAGACGCCGACCATTCCGTTAAAGGCTCGGGAGGCGGACCAGAGGGTCAGAAGAAGCCCGAGTGACAGGGCGCGCGTATTACCCGTGTTGATCAGGCTGAGCACGATACCGCTGATCAGCGCATAGGCGGTATCGGGCAGCACCCGGTCAAGTGACGAAAGCAATTCCTGCTGGAGATTGGGACCAATGGGGATATACCCGACAAAAGCGAGCAGGAAGATGATGAAAGGAATGAAGGCGAGGAGGAAATAGTAGCTCAGCTGAGCGGCCATTCCCCAGCAATCGTCGTAGTTGATCTCATGCCAAAGATCGATCCAGAACCGACCTTTCAGGAGGTAACGGAAACCAGTAGGACCAGGGATCATCGGGCCCCGCGTGATTTGGTTCTTCGTGTCCCCTATGCCAGGAACGGGCGATCAACCCTCCGCCCGATGATTTCAGCCCGCTTCCGGAGACCGTCATCAGGCGTCGAACGGCAATTTTCAGTTGTCGATGATTTACGACGCCGAAAGGTATGCGGTGCGGACGAATCGGTAAGCCTCAAAACACCGCTGGCACGTGAAGAGGTGATCGATCGTTTCGATGACCTCGAGATCAGAAAGCTGTTTCTTGGCCAATGAGTGTAGTTTGCCCATAGGGACGTGCGTACGCCGTCCTTTGGCAGGATACGTAATCGTAAATAAGATCTTGCTTATAACCGGAAGACTCATGGCTCCAAGCCATAATAGCAGATTTGAAGGGGGACGCAAACCCGCAGCCGCGTGTGTTATATTCGACTTTCGTGGGCAAAGATATCGACCGTATCGTCGCGCGAATTGGTGAGTTAAGGAACCAGATCGAGTACCACGATTACCGCTATTACGTGCAGGACGACCCTGCCATCAGCGATGCGGAATACGATCGGCTCTTCCGGGAATTGGTCGAGCTCGAACGAGAGAATCCCGAGCTGTCCTCGCCCGATTCGCCAACTCGCCGGGTGGGCGGCGGCCTGCAGGAGAAATTCGGCAAAGTCCAGCACCACGCCCCCATGTTGAGCCTCGCCAACGCTTTTGACGAAGACGAGTTAAGAGCCTTCCACAAGCGAATCAGCAATCTCCTCCTGACCACCGATATCGACTTTGTCACGGAACTCAAGATCGACGGGCTGGCCGTGGCTCTGACGTACGAGAACGGGGTTCTGAAACGGGGTGCCACCCGCGGCAATGGTCTGATCGGGGAAGACGTGACACCCAATCTTCGCACGATCCGAACTATCCCCCTCAAACTGCGCGCCGATTCGGATGTCCCCGAAGTGGTTGAAGTCCGAGGAGAAGTATTCCTTCCCGTTTCGGCTTTTCAGAAGATGAACGACGAGCGAACCCAGGCCGGCGAGACTGTCTTTGCCAACCCTCGCAACGCTGCAGCTGGGACCCTGCGCCAGCTCGACTCGTCGATTACCGCCTCGCGCCCGCTCGCTTTCTTCGCGTACGCCATTGGATACGTGGAAGATATCGAGTTCCGCACCCAGGACGAAGTTCTGAACCAGGTCAAGAGCTGGGGGTTTGCCACAAATCCTCATTATTGTCATCACGACACCCTGGAAACCGTCGTTAAGTACTGCCGGGAATGGGAAGGGAAACGTGATTCCCTCGACTACCAGATCGATGGCGTCGTGGTGAAGGTCAACCGCCTCGACTATCAACGGAAGCTGGGCGTGGTGAGCCGTGACCCCCGCTGGGCTGTGGCTTATAAATTCCCGAGCGATGTAGCCATCACCCGCCTCGTCAAGATCGGCATCAACGTCGGGCGCACCGGCTCTCTGAACCCCTTTGCCATCCTCGAACCGGTTCAGGTCGGCGGTGTGACCATTCGTCTGGCCACACTCCATAATGCCGACGACATCCGCCGGAAAGACATCCGCGAAGGGGACATGGTTGTCGTCAAACGCGCCGGTGAGGTCATTCCCCAGGTTGTGGGACCGGTCCGGGAGAAAAGGACCGGGGAGGAAAGGGAATTCGAGTGGCCCCCAGAATGCCCGTCGTGCGGCGCGCCGGTGAGCCGCGAGGAAGGTGCGGCGATGGCTTATTGCATCAACCGGGTGTGCCCGTCCCAACGCTTTGAATCCCTGAACCATTTTGTCAGCCAGGGGGCGATGGACATTCGAGGGCTAGGTGCTCAGACCATCAGCAAGCTGCTCGAACTGCACCTGATCGAGGACGCTGCCGATATCTATTCCCTCAGTGACGAAGATATCGCACGCCTGCCGGGGTTTAAGGAAAAATCGATTGAAAATCTGATGACCAGCATAAAGGAAAGCAAAGCGCGCCCTTTGCCAAGGGTGCTTTTCGCCCTGGGAATCAGGCACGTGGGCGAACGGGTTGCCGGGTTGCTGGCTGAGCATTTCCGTGATGTCGAACGCCTCATGGCGGCCTCCCAGGAAGAAATCTCGGCAGTTCCGGGAATCGGGCCAGAAATCGCCGGGAGCATTTACAGCTTCTTTCAAGATGAAACGAATCGCGAGCTGGTCAGGCGGCTCGGGGAAGCCGGCCTGCAGTTACGGCAGAAGGGAACGGCAGTCGTGGAAGGGCCGCTTTCCGGCAAAACCTTTGTTATTACCGGAACCCTGCCCTCACTCAGCCGCACCGAGGCGACTGCTTTAATCGAGTCAGCGGGCGGGAAGGTTACTTCGTCCGTCTCCGCCCGCACCGACTTCCTTCTGCTCGGCGAATCCCCGGGATCCAAATTGAAAAAAGCCGAAGAGCTTGGCGTTCGGCCGATCTCCGAAGCCGAGTTTCGAAGGATGATTGAACCAAATGTTCCCAGGGCCCAGGCTGAAGACACCACCACCCGCTAAATTCTTTGTGGCTGTGATGGTGCCTGCGGACATCTACCACGAGGAGGCGGAAGAAGCCCTGACGGCGCTTTTCGGCCCTCTGGAGCACCATTCGCCGCGGTATGAGTTCAGCCGCTTCAGCAGCTATTACGACGAGGAAATGGGGGGGACCACGTGGAAGTACTTCGTAACCTTCGCGCGCCTCATGCCCATGGATGCTCTTGTCGACGTCAAGCTGTCCGCAGAGCAACTCCAGACTCGTCTCGCGGTCCGGCAACACGATCCTTTGCGCCGGACGGTGAACCTCGATCCTGGTTTTGTGACCGGATGGAATCTGGTCCTCTCGACCGTGAAGAACCACGCCCACCGGCTCTACTTGGGCCGGGGGGTCTACGGGGAAGTGACTTTGCTTTTTCGGAAGCACGCCTTCGAAGCGCTACCTTGGACCTATCGTGATTACTCCTCTGGTGCCGTGATTGACTTTTTCACGCAGGTCCGATGTGATTATCTGAAGCAACTCGAAAGGACCGTTTTTGAAACTTGAGCCTTGTCCCAACTGTGGATATACGTCATTTGAACGGAGTGCTTATTGCCCGGTCTGCGGCATTCAGCTCACGTATCCTCTCTGGAAGAAGATCGGCGCCTGGGTGCTGTTGATCCTCATCGGCTACGGCTGGGTCAGGTGCAACGTCAAGTTCATGGGCGGTTTCGGGAAGGCCAAGCCGGCTACCAGTTATCAGTTGCCGGTTACGGGTTACGGGTTACGAGTTTCGGGTTACGGGTTGACGGGTTTGGGTAAATCAGAGTTCGCCCCAGCCGTAGGTCCCGTCTCCAGATGGGACCTACGGCTGCGGGAAACTTTGATTTACCCAACCCGTCAACCCGTAACCCGAAACCCGTAACCCGTAACCGGCAACCGTCGAAGGATCGCATGCAACACTACCGCAAAGACCAGGTCAGTTACCGTTATTGTGCGGCTTCTAAGATCGGGCTGGTTCGCAAGAACAACGAGGACACGCTGCTTACCCTGCCCGACTTGGGACTTTTTGCGGTATGCGATGGTCTGGGCGGTCACGCGGCTGGGGAAATCGCGAGCTCGCTGGCCGCAGCGGCATTCGGCCGGGCGGTGAGTGAGTCTCAAAGGAAGGACATCTGGGAAGTACTTTTCCAGGCGATCGTCAACGCCAATTCCTCGATTATGGAGGAGCAGTCCCGAACGCCGGCCCTCACCGGAATGGGCACGACCTTGAGCGCAATGTGGGTTGGTGGTGGAGATTCAGGTCAGGGCGCTATTGCCCACATCGGCGACAGTCGGATCTACCGCTATCGGAATGGCGAACTCGAACAATTGACCGAGGATCACTCGCCGGTTTTCGAGCTGTATAAGAAGGGACTTATAAGTAAGGAAGAGATGCAGAAACACCCGCACAAGAGTCTTATCGACAGGTGTCTCGGCATCTCCTCGGTCGTCGAACCACAAATCTTCTCGATCCCTCTCCACCCCGGGGATCGGTTCCTGATATCGACCGATGGATTAACAGACAGCTTAAGCGACGACCAGATTTTTCGAACGCTGGCGGAATGCTCATTAGAGAGCGCCCTCGGCCGGCTTTTCAACGAAGCCTACCGAGCGGGCGCTCCCGATAACATTACAGTAGTGCTGGTGGAGATCATTCAACCAGTCGGCACTATTCGGAACTGATGTTGCAAGACCGGAGAAAGGCCTTGTCATCGTCGGTCAACTCCCACTGAATGGGCGTTTCCTCCTTCTCAGGAACACGAGCCTTCGGTTGTCCCTTCTGCTTTTCCTTGTTGTCCATACTGCGACACCTCATCCCTCACAGCGCCGCGCTTTGGGGGTCACCGCCGCCCCTCCCCATGCTGCGCTGTATTAAAACGCAAAAGCCTTATACCACAAAAAGAGGTTGTCAAGGGTGTGAGATTCGGCACTATTTTTGGGCTCGTATGGAAGCGCCTGAACCGTGAAGAGATAGCGGCAGGACCGGAATAGAACCTTTCTGGACGAGTTCCTGGACTTCCTTCCAGACGTCGTCGGGCTCCTGAAAAATTTCTCTGGTCGAGAGGCAGGCAGACTGCACGTCCCGGCTGCGCAGGGCGTGAGACACCATGATGGCGGCGGCTCTTTCGCCGTAGCGATCGAGGATCCGGGCAGCCTGCTCGGTAAATTCCTCCAGCAGGCACAAGCCCTTCAAGAGATCTGATAATTCCTCGAATAGGCCGGACAGAAGACTCCTGGTCTCTCGAAAGACCGCCGGCGAGGTCACCTGCTGGGCCAATTGCATGTGATACGTGCGCAGCCCTTCGGCCAGCGCGGAAGCCAGGACCAGATCCTGGTCGGCTGACTTTTCTCCCGCTTCCGCCAGAGTCTTGTAAGTCTGACCAAGCGCGGCGACGAAAACCACGGGCGTTTCGGGCGCTGTACCCTGCAACCGCTCTACGGCCGCCTGGATAGTTTTCTCGTCCGCGATTTCGTCGCTTGATAAAGTAAGGAATTTCAGGTCGTTAAGCATGTCGGTTCCTGCCTTGTATTCCGCCAACATGATGCCATATTTTCGCTTGGGACAAAACTTCGCTTCTCTGGTTTCCGTATAACAAGAAGAGACTGACTTGTCTGAGGTGGACGATGGTTGAGTTGGAACCCGATTTTCGCGACATAGTCTACGAAGGTATCGTGGAGCGGATTCGCACCATGCCTTCGCCGTTGCGCGAAGTGTTCGTGCTGCGTCATTACCAGGGACGGACCGAGTCACAGATCGCTGATCTGCTGGGCATTAAGACGAGCCAGGTAATTTACCTGCTTCGACAGGCCGAACGAATGCTCTTAAGCGGTGTGCACCTTATCCGACCCCCGCTCGATCATTCAACTGATTTCGACTGAGTGAGTCAACCCAGGCGTCCGGGGCATATTGCGCTCGATTGATTTTCCGCCGCTCGAAGACCTCCAGGCTGACGCAGGCTGATCAGTGTTTTACGGTCATGCTTGATGTTGGCACCGATTTCGCTCCAAGATAGCCGTGAGGTGTAAGTATGAGATGCCGACGTCGAAACGGTTGCGGATTTCACGCCCGTAGTAGCGAGGACTGGAGAGGCCGCTTCTGTAATACTCCGAATCATCGCCAGTGTGCCCGTTTTCGCAATGCCTGCCGAGGAAAATGGATTCCCCGGAATCTTCTCCCCACCGGCGATTTCGCCGTTTCCACGGGTACGGTTGAGGTCCAGGGAGTAGGGGCAACTGGTCAAAGCGGGGCTGGGAATTGACGATTGACGATTGACGATTGACGATTGATGACTAGAGGATTTGACGATCAGAGGATTTGAAGATTGAGGTCCTTGGCTCCGTCTTCTAATCGTCAATCGTCAATCGTCAATCGTCAATTCTCGCTTTCTGTGCCCTCAGCCCCCTCCGATTTGTTCCCCCCACTCCTGTCGGATAGAATGTTTCAAACACTTATGACCCAAACGGTTACTTCGCACGAATTTGCGCGAGCTGACCGATGACTGCGAAAGGAGTGGACACTATGCTGAGTGACCGAATGAGAGATGCGATCAACGACCAGATCAACGCTGAGCTTTACTCTGCTTATCTGTATCTGAGCATGGCCGGGTACTGCGAAGCCATAAATCTGCCCGGCTTCGCCAGCTGGATGAAGAATCAGGCGAAGGAGGAGGTAGGGCACGGGATGAAGCTGTTCCAGTACCTGACCGACCGCGGCGCCCGAGTGGTGCTGAAAGCCATCGCACAGCCTCCGGGGGAATTCGCGTCTCCGACCGCGATCTTCCAGCAGACTCTCGAACACGAGCAGGAAGTCACGGCACGCATTCATAAGCTCTACGCGATGAGCGTCGAGGAAAACGATTACGCGACCCAGAACGAGCTGCAGTGGTTCGTCAAGGAGCAGGTCGAGGAAGAGAAGACGGCTGCGACCATCCTCGAACAGCTTAAGCGCGTCGGCGACCAAGGTACAGCCCTGGTGATCGTCGACCGCTATCTCGCGGAGCGGGGAGAGTAGCCGGAGAGGCAGGGGCGGAAAGGCAGGGGCGAAGGGGCGTAGGGGCGAAGGGAAAAGCAAGAAAGGAACTAGATGTCTTGCTTTTCC
>RPQK01000332.1 GCA_003819755.1 Acidobacteriota bacterium
CCCCTTCGCCCCTTCGCCCCTTCCCTTTCTTCCCTTAGCCCCTTGTTTACTGTCCCGGCCGATTATGGTACCTTGACGTTTTTCCAGACGGAGGAACACCGACATTGATAGCAAAAGCGATTTTCCTGACCAAGGGTGTGGGCAAGCACAAAGAACGCTTGACCAGCTTTGAGATGGCGTTACGAGATGCCGGAATTGCAGCCTTCAACCTGGTGCGCGTGTCGAGCATCTTTCCGCCCGGCTGCAAGCTGATTTCTAAGAAGCAGGGATTGCATCGGCTAAAGCCAGGACAGGTCGTCTTTTGCGTGATGAGCGAGGCTTCCACGAACGAACCTAACCGGCTCGCAGCTGCCTCGGTCGGTATCGCGACCCCTCGCGACGCCGAGCAATACGGGTACCTGAGCGAGCACCACAGCCACGGACAAACTGAAAAGGTGGCCGGTGACTATGCTGAGGACCTTGCGGCAGAGATGCTGGCAACCACGCTGGGTGTCGACTTCGACTCGAATCAGAGCTGGGACGAAAAGCGGGAAATCTGGAAGATCTCCGGACAGATCGTTAATACGCGGAACATCACCCAATCGGCGGTAGGAGACAAAGACGGGCTTTGGACAACCGTTATTGCGGCGGCCGTTCTAATCCCAGCCGAGGCCTAGAGAACAGACTGATAAACTGACAGACTGACAGACTGACAAACTCACAGCGTTCCCTTTGTCAGTTTGTCAGTCTGTCAGTTTGTCAGTTTGTCAGTCTGTCAGTTTGTCAGTCTGTCAGTCTGTCAGTTTGTTCCTGTCACCCCTCGAGAATCTCCTTCTCCTTCTGGCGGGCCAGGCCGTCGATCTTCTCGATGAAGGAATCCGTCAGCTTCTGGGTCTCTTCGAGGCCGCGGCGCTCGTCGTCCTCGGAGATGGTCTTGTCTTTCAGCGACTTCTTCAGTCTTTCATTGGCCTCACGACGAACCTGGCGGATGGCGGTCCGGTGCTCCTCCGCTATCTTGCCCAAGTGTTTGGCCAGTGTCTGCCGGCGCTCCTGGGTCAGCGGAGGTATGGGTATCCGAATGATCCTGCCGTCGTTTGAAGGCGTAATCCCGAGATCCGAGGCCAGGATCGCCTTCTCGATCGCATGGATCTGGGAGTGGTCCCAGGGCTGGATAGTAATCAGGGTCGGTTCGGGTACATGCAGGGTAGCAACTTGGCTGACCGGGGTTGGCGCGCCGTAGTAATCGACCGTGACATGATCGAGCAGGGTGACCGACGCCCGTCCCGTCCTTATCGAACCCATCTCCCGTGTCAGATCCTCAACGGTCTTCTGCATGCGCTTACTGGCGTCTGTCATGATTTCTTTGATCATAGGCGTGGGGGGATGAAAAAGAACGCTTGTGATTAACTGATGAGAGAACCAACCTTCTTGCCCAAAACGGCCTGCTTAATATTTCCCTCTTTCTTCAGATTAAAAACGATGATTGGAAGCTGGTTGTCCTTGCAGAGAGCGATGGCGGTGGCATCCATCACCTTGAGTCCCCGTTCGAGAATCTCCAGGTAGCTGAGCCGATCGAAGAACTTCGCGTCGCTGTTTTTCACCGGGTCGGAATCATAGACTCCATCAACCTTCGTTCCCTTGAGAATGACCTCCGCCCGGATCTCCATGGCTCGCAGTGCGGCCGCAGTATCGGTGGAGAAGTAGGGGCTGCCGGTTCCGGCGGCGAAGATAACGACGCGCTTCTTCTCAAGGTGGCGCACGGCCCGACGGCGGATAAATGGCTCGGCGACTTCCGCCACATTAATGGCACTCAGGACCCGCGTATAGATCCCGATCTTCTCAAGAGCACTCTGGAGGGCAAGGGCATTGATAACGGTCGCGAGCATGCCCATGTAATCCCCGGTAGCGCGATCAAAGCCCGCCTCGCTCACGTTCACGCCGCGGATGATATTGCCGCCACCTACCACAATGGCGATCTCCACGCCGAGCGCGTGGACTTCTTTGATCTGCCTGGAGAGCGTGTCCATCATGCCTGGATCGACGCCGAAAGACTGGAAACCCATGAGCGCTTCGCCGCTCAACTTGATGAGTACCCGGCTGTACTTCGGCTTTTCGATTTCGAGGCCTTCCGGTGTCGGAGCCTCCTTGACATCGGCCGTCTCGCCTGGCATTTTCTGTCCCCGCAAGTAACTGAGGTTGAGGGTTGACGACTGACTGCTAAACGCGACCCTCCAATTATCAGCCGTCAATCGTCAATCATCAATCGTCAATTCTCTTCGCCTATTTTGAAGCGCGCAAAACGCCTAACGGAGATGTTCTCCTTCAGCTTCGCGATCTTGGCCTTGATCAACTCCTGGACGGTAATCTGCGGATCTTTTATGAAGGGCTGTTCGTGCAGGGTGATTTCCGAGAAGTACTTGTTCAGCTTCCCTTCCACGATCTTGGCGATCACCGGTTCGGGCTTGCCGGTTCCCTCCGCCTGTTTTTTGTAGATTTCCCGCTCCCGGCTGAGGTCCGCTTCACTGACGTCCTCGCGCTTGACGTAAAGCGGGTTGGCGGCCGCAATCTGCATGGCAATATCGCGGACCAGTTCCTGAAAGTCGTCGGTACGCGCCACAAAATCAGTCTCACAATTGACCTCGACGAGCACGCCCAGCTTGCCGCCCGCATGGATGTAAGAGGCCACCAAGCCCTCGCGCGTGGCCCGTCCGGCTTTCTTTTCAGCAGCCGCGAGTCCGCGCTGGCGCAGAATCGTGACAGCCTTAGACACGTCGCCGTCCGCTTCTGACAGCGCTTTCTTACACTCCATCATTCCTGCG
Organism: Acidobacteriota bacterium; assembly: GCA_003819755.1. GTDB lineage: Bacteria > Acidobacteriota > UBA6911 > RPQK01 > RPQK01 > RPQK01. The sequence continues at coordinate 2,799 of RPQK01000332.1, forward strand.
CCGGTTTTCTCGCGCAGTTCTTTCACCTGTTCAGCCCTGATAGCCATGGATGTCCTCCTGCCTTCTGTTATCAGAAGTGCAGTTGTCAGCTCTGATTCTGCTCGGGTTCGGTCTTGGGCTCGGCGGATGCTGGGGCTTCGGTCGCCTGAGGCGCTTCGGCTCCAGGCTGAGGCGGCGTATCCGCAGGCTTGTGGTGGGCACTTGGGCCCTTCTTGCGACTAGCCTTCTTGGCCTCCGGGGCAGTTCCTCCACCCTCCGGCGCTGCCTCGGCTTGTGCGGGCTGCTCGACAGCGGCGGTCTCCTCGGCCAGCGTGACTTGCTCCGAATCGTTGGCGATGTTCTTCGTTTCAGCCAGGTCACCGCGGATGACAGTCTCCTCAGCGGGCGCAGGCGCCTGCTGGGATCTCCTGGCGGCCTCCTTGGCCTCCTTGGCAGCCCGTCGGGAGGCGGCTTCCTTCGCAGCCCTGTCCTCGGCCTCCTTCACTTCCGCTTCCACTCTGGCCTGGTAGACGGCCTTGCCCGATATAACAGCGTCGGCCACAGTCGAAGCAAAGAGGCGAACGGCCCGCAACGCGTCGTCATTTCCTGGAATCACATAACTGACATCGTCAGGGCTGCAATTGGTATCGACGATCGCTATGACCGGGATTCCTAATTTGGCGGCTTCCTTGACTGCAATCGCTTCCTTGTTGGAGTCGACCACAAAGATGGCGCCGGGGAGCCGCTCCATCTCCCTGATACCTCGAAGGTTCTTCTCGAGCTTCTTGCGTTCCCGTTCGAGTCTGGCGACTTCCTTCTTTGAGAGCTTCTCGTAGAAGCCATTCGCCTTCTGGGACTCGAGTTCCTTGTAACGCTTTAGGCTATTCTGAACGGTGGCGAAATTCGTGAGTAGGCCGCCCAACCAGCGATTGTTCACAAAGAACATCCCGCAGCGCTTGGCCTCTTCCTCGATCGATTCCTGTGCCTGCCGCTTGGTTCCCACGAACAAGACGCTCTTTCCCTGGGAGGATAGACCAGTCACGAAATCCAGAGCATTCTTGAACAGTCTGAGCGTTTTTTGCAGGTCAATGATGTATATCCCATTGCGTTCGCCGAAGATGTACTCTTTCATCTTCGGATTCCAACGCCGGGTTTGGTGCCCGAAATGGACCCCCGCCTCCAACAACTGTTTTATCGAGATCGCAGTCAAACAAAGCCTCCTGGTTATCGCTTTGAAAATTGGAACCGTTTCCGGGCTCCCGGTTGACCGTACTTTTTCCTTTCCTTGATCCGGGGATCACGGGTCAGGAAGCCGGCTTTCTTGATTCGCGGACGCAGCTCCGGGTTAAAGGTGAGCAGCGCACGCGAAATGCCCAGCCGGGCAGCGCCGGCCTGGCCGGAATAGCCACCTCCGGCGACATTGATATAAACATCAAACTTATCGAGGTTTTCGGTGATGGCCAGCGGCTGCGTGACCACCATGCGCTGTGTTTTGTTTCGAAAATACTCCTGATAGTCAACGTGGTTGACCACAATCTGGCCGGATCCCGGCATCAGGAACACACGGGCAGTAGAGGTCTTACGCTTGCCGGTGCCGTAATATTGTACTTTGTCCAAGCCCTATTCTCCTTTAAGGCTAAGCGGTTGCGGCTTCTGAGCCTGATGCGGATGGTCGGCACCCGCATAGACTTTCAGTTTCCGAATCAGACTATCGCCCATCTTGTTCTTCGGCAGCATACCTTTTACAGCGTGCTCCATCAGCCGTTCAGGATGCTTCTCCAGAAGATCCCTGGCGGAAATCTCCTTCAATCCGCCGGGATATCCACTGTGGGAACGGTACATCTTCTGATCCCACTTCTTCCCCGTCAGCCGGATGCTGCCCGCATTAACGACCACCACGAAATCTCCCGTTTCCAGGAAATCGGTGTAGTTCGGTTTTTCTTTCCCCATTAAGATGGAAGCCACGCGGGAAGCCACCCGGCCGAGTACCTGATCGGCCGCGTCAATGAGGTGCCAGTTGCGCTCGATCGCCTCCAACGGAGGCACAAAAGTCTTCATACGTCCCCTTCAGCTCTTCTCCTAGCAAAGCGTAAACGCAAAAAATACAGGAAGTGCGCTCGGGTGTCAAGCGAGTGATCCTCGGTATTTACTACAGCAGCAAGTCTTTTCAGTATGTTACAACAAAACTCAGCCGGCCGTTCGTCATGTGACACCAGTCACTAGCGATCCGGGACGGTCGTTGTACGATCCCGGTGCGCATGAGCTCTCCGAAAAGCGAGAATTGAGAGTCGGAGACAGGGTAAATGCTCAGTAAGATGTAGGCAGATTTGAGTTAAGAACTTGACAAATATGGATTTTTTTCTAACAATTTAGGCACCTTCGCAGTACGGATGGGGTTTTCAGGGGGGAAAGACTCATGTTCTTTAGCGGATGGGGCGTCAAGGCGAAGCCTCTTGTCGGTATTGACATCGGCTCATCTGCTGTCAAAGTGGTTTCTCTCAGACGCGCCGGCAACACTTACCACCTGGAGAACCTCGGAATTGAATACCTGCCGCCTGACTGCATAGTCGATGGCGTCATCATCTCGAAGCTCCCCGTTGCCGATGCGATAGCCAGGATCTTCAAGAGTAAAGCGATCCGCAACAAGCGCATCGCGACTTCGATTTCCGGCAGCTCGGTCATCGTCAAGAAGATTGCCTTACCCTCCCAGATGGAAGAGGAGTTGGAGGAGTCGATCCAATGGGAGGCCGAGCAGTACATCCCCTTCGACATCGGGGATGTCAACCTCGACTATCAGATTGTCGGCAGTACTCCCGAGGGGAACCGACTCGAGGTGATTCTCGTCGCCGCCAAACGGGAGAAGATAGCCGACCAGACCGGGGTCATTTCCATGGCCGGGAAGGTCTGTGACGTGGTTGATATCGACGCCTTTGCCCTGCAGAACGTCTACGAGGTGAACTACGAACCGCAGAGCACTACCGTCGCGGCCCTGCTTAACATCGGATCGTCGGTCATGAACGTGAACATCCTCCGCGGGCGGGAATTCCTTTTCACCCGCGACATCGCGATGGGGGGCAATCACTACAACGATTTCCTTCAGAAAGAGCTGAACATCTCGTTCGAAGAGTCCGAAAACTACAAGCGCAACGGGGCACCGACACCCGAGCTGCAAAGACGCACGCTAGCCACCCTGGCCTCGGTTTCGGAGATTCTGGTGCTGGAAGTCCAAAAGACCTTGGACTACTTCAAAACCACGAGCCGCCTGGAAGATATTCGGGAGATCTACATTAGCGGAGGCGCCTCCCGGACGCCCGGTTTTCAGGTGTGTCTGCAGGAGAAGTTCCAGATCCCCGTCAATTTCCTGAATCCGTTCAACAAGATCAAAGTGAATGAGAAAGTTTTCCCGCCCTCATCGATCGAGGAACTGGCCAGCGATTTTTCGATCGCAGTCGGGCTGGCTCTAAGGACAACGGGCCGATGATTAAGATCAATCTTCTGCGCGAGCCGCGCGCAACCAAAACCAGGAAGAGCTGGAGCCCCGAGCAGTCCCAGGTCTCGCTCTACGCGGTCATTCTGATGGTTCTGGCCGTCGTCGGTATGGCCTGGTGGTACTGGTACCTGCTGGGGCAGAGAACGGAGTTTACGGCGGAAATGGAGCAACTCCAGCAGGAGAATCTGCGGTTGCAGGTTGTCCGGGGAGAGCTCCAAAAGTTTGAGCGACAACGCGCACTCCTGGACGACCGAATCGGCGTGATTGAGCGCCTGAAGTCGAACCAGAAAGGCCCGGTTGTGCTCATGAATGCCGTGATTGCCAGCATCCCGATCGAACCTCGGCTCTGGTTGGAAAGTGTCAACCAGAAGGAAGCCCAGGTCATGATCAAGGGGCAAGCCCTGGACGTCGCCTCGGTGGCCGACTTCATTAGCCGGTTGAGCGTGAATCATCCGTTCAAACAGGTCGAGTTGAACTCCTACGAGGAAAAGAACGAACGAATCGTGTTCGAACTCACCTGTCAGATCATAAGGTAGCGGAATATGGCTCTCGAAAGTGTTTCCATCGCCAAACTGCCGCAGCGAACGCAACTCGGCCTGCTGACCGTGGTTATTGCCGCTCTCTGCTACGTTTTCTACAGCTTCTATCTCCAACCTCTGAAAGGGGAAGTGGACCTGCTGACCAGCCAGCTCAACGACATGAAGAACGAAGTTCAGAAAGGCCAGATCGTCTACTCCCGACTTCCAGAATTCAAGAAACAGGTCCGAGATCAGGAAGTGAAACTGGCCACTTTGCGTTCGATTCTGCCGGAACGGAAACAGACGGCGGAGATCGTTTCCGGAATCGAGCAACTGGCCCGCGAATCAAGACTCCGTATCAAGAGCTTTCAGCCGCAGGGAACCGTCCGCAAGGACTTCTACGAAGATTGGCCTATTCTGCTTTCATTAGAGGGCAACTACGACAACCTGGGGACGTTTTTCGAAAAGGTCAGCCAGTTCACCCGTATCATCAACGTCGAAAACATAACCATCAAGAAGGTGGACCAGCCGACCCGGAGTCGGACTATCAGCGCGACCTGTACGGCGACGACCTTTGTCTTCGTCGATGTAACACCGGAGACGCCGGCAGAATCGCCGGCGCAGAAACCCGGCCCGACAACCGCTGTCTCCAAGCAGGGCAAGAATCCCTTTCCGAGTTGAGGTTCGAGATGAAGGAAGGAAAATTGTATCTGGTGGCGGCCATGCTTCTCATGATATGCCTGCCCACCCTGTGCCTCGGGCAAACCTACCAGTCCCAAGGCAAGCGTGATCCCTTCGAGGGTCCGAAGATCGAGGTGGCGAGCAACTCGATGTACACGCCTCCCCCGTTGGACAGGCGGCCGCCCGGCCTCACCGGCCTGATGGTCGCCGAGGTCACGGTTGCCGGCCTGGCCGGGAGTCAACAGGAAAACCTGGTGATTCTGAAAGGCGCAGATCGCATCTCTTACGTTGCCAAAAAGGGAAGCAAACTCTTTGACGGCTATGTCGCCGAGATCACGGACGAACAAGTGGTTTTCATACGCGACGTGGTCGACGGCCAGCCGGCCAAGAAAACGACTAAAGTCGTGAAACGGCTCTACACGGAAGATAAGTAGGGGAACCACATGAAACGCTTTCGAGCTCAAGTTCGTACACGTTTTGCTGCGTCCGCCGTTTTTTTCTCCCTGATCGCGGCAATGGGCACCTGGTCCCTGGCGCAGGGAGTAATGGACAGCGCCCCAGTGGCAGGTGATTCCACACTTCCACCCAAGGCTGAATACAAGGGCGAACCGATTTCACTTAAGCTGGTC
>RPQK01000333.1 GCA_003819755.1 Acidobacteriota bacterium
AAGGATGAATCGATTCCCTTCATCCCTTTTCTTCATCCTTCATCCTTCATCCTTCATCCTTCATCCTTCATCCTTTGCCTTCCACAGTCCCCGTCTGCTTCATGCTATGATTTCTAGACAATGGCTTACGGGCGCTACCTGACTATCGGACCCAGTCTCACTCCGACCGTTAAATACATCGTCATTGCCTGCGTGATTGCCTTCCTGGCCCAGATCCCGGCCGAGCAGGCGATGGTCTATTATTTTGGACTGACACCGTATCTTGTCATCAGTCAGTTGTTCATCTGGCAACCGTTTTCCTACCTTTTCCTCCATGCCACGTTTCTGCACTTGTTGTTCAACATGTTCGGGCTGTGGATGTTCGGGGCGGAATTGGAGCGATATTGGGGAAGCCGGAAGTTCCTGGGATTCTTCTTCTTCACTGGAGCAGGCGCAGGGATGCTTTCGCTTCTCGCTCACCCGGCTTCGCCGATACCGACCATCGGGGCGAGTGGTGCCGTTTACGGGATCCTGATGGCGTACGGCATGATGTTCCCGGATCGGCTCGTCTACGTCAGCTTTCTGATTCCCGTTAAGGTCAAGTACTTCGTGGCGATTCTGGGTGCGATTGCTTTTCTGTCGGCTTTTTCCAGCACTGGCACGGCCGTCGACCACTTCGCTCACCTTGGCGGAATGGCTTTTGCCTTTCTTTACATGAAGGGGTGGACGAGCCCGGGCAGAATTCGCGAGAGCTACTACAAATGGCGCTTGCGCCGAATGGAAAAACGTTTTCGAGTCTATGAGGGAGGCCGCCGGGAAAGACCGCGCCCGCCCTACAGCAACCCGCGCAGCAAGCGCAAAGAGGACGATTTCTGGATTAACTGAGGGTTGTTGGGTTCCTCCTGGACGGTTTCTTTATCCACGAATTTCACGAATTACACGAATTGCTCGTTCAATTCGTGTAATTCGTGAAATTCGTGGATAAAGAAACCACCCAGGAGGCACCCAACAATCAGTACCGTCTCCCCGCCTCAATGAGTTTCACTCCCCCTCCGGCAGGCAGGGGCTCGTTTGGTTCGAGACGGTTCAACTGGGCGAGATCTTCCAGTTTGATTCTCGAATTCTGCGCTCGTTCTGCCAGTTCTCGTAGTGTCTGGCCTTGGCGTGCCTCGACCACCCGGATCCGGTCGGGCTGAACGCTCAACGCCCGGCTGTCGTTCAGTTCGCCGAAAGTCGTGATGCTCGCCTCGAAACTCCCTTGCGCCGATCGGAAGCGGCCGGGAGAGGTCATACCGGCGATCTGATAAAGGTTGCCTCGGTACGAGACGAACGCGGCCAGCACCCCGATGGTCTGCTGGGTGTTCTGGTTGGCGATCTCAAAGACGCCGACGTAGGATGGATTTCCATTGATCGTGGTACGGTTCCCGTTCAGGAGTCGGATGCCCGGCTGGTTCGCCAGGAGCGAGGCGTATTCTTCGGGACTTTTCTGCTCGCTGGCGAGAGTCAGCTGAATCCCGGCTGCTCCGTTCGGCTCCATCGCCACCACCGCGCTTCGGGTGTTCTGGACCTTCCAGCCGTTCGGGAAACGAATACGAAATCGCAGGTCCGGATGCAGGAACCAGCCGTCCTCCGTGAACCCTTCACGAGGGTTTTCCCCGTATACGACGCCCTCTAGTCGCTGGAGATACGGCTGGCGCGCCACTCGCAAATCGGTGGCCGGGCGACTCGCCATCAATTGCTTGACCTGTTCGCTGGTGCGGCTGATACGATCGGGAGGGCTCGGGTGAGTGGAAAGCCAGTTGGGGAGCACTTGTCCGGATTCCTCCTGAAGCTGCTCGAACACCTCGAAGAAGTGGACGAATTCCCTCGGGTCGTAGCCCTCTGCCAACATGTACTCCACGCCCAGCTCATCTGACTGGCGTTCATCGTCCCGTCCGTACTTTAGAAACAGAAGCCCGAGTCCACTCTCGGCCAGCCCGCTCAGCTGACCAAAGGTCGGTGAGAGGACACTCCCGACGCCGAGCCCCAGGCTCAAGAGTTGGGCCTTGCTGATCTGCTCAACCGAATGCCGCGCCGTCACGTGTCCAATCTCGTGCCCCAGAACCCCGGCCAGTTCGGCCTCGTTGTTCATGTAGGCCATGATCTCCCGAGTGATGTAGATGTATCCTCCCGGCAAGGCGAAAGCGTTGACCACCGGGACATCGACGACCGTAAAATGCCACTCGAGCTCCGGCCGGTGAGAGCTGCCGGCGAGCCGTTGGCCGACATCGCTGACGTAAGTCTGAACCTGCGGGTTCTCCAGCCGGCCATATTGTTGGAGCACCTGAGGATGGGCCTCACGGCCCATTTCGATCTCCTGCTGCTCCGATACCAAGGCAATCTGCCGCTTTCCGGTCACCGGGTTGCGGGCGCAGCCCGGGTAAAGGCCGGCCAGCAAGGCGAGTAACGACACCCAGAAAACGACAAGGCGGACTCTAAAGAGGTTTCTCATTGGGTACTCCAGGAAGACAGGATAGGACTTAAGTTCATTATAGTCGTTGGAAGGATCAAAGCCGATGCCCGCTCCCGCCTTGACACCCCGCCGGCCGCGCCCTATGATAAAGTCGACCAAGACAATAGGAATTGTATAAATGAAGATTACAGCAAGAGTTGAGTATGCCGTCCTGGCTTTGTTCGAGCTCGCTCTGGGAGGCGCGGACCGCCAGTTGCAGGCCAGGGAAATCAGCACCCGGCAGGGCATTCCGTTGCGATTTCTGGAGCAGATCCTCATACAGCTGAAGAAGGCCGGGCTGGTGAAAAGTGTGCGTGGGGCATCGGGGGGCTATCTTCTCGGAAAGCACCCTGCGGATATCACGCTAAGGGACGTTCTTGAAGCTGTCGAAGGAGAATTGACCCTGCTCGATCCGCATTTATCTGCCAGATCCATGGTCTCGCAGGTGTGGCGGGAAGTAGAGAAGGACTTTCTGGACAAGCTCTCTTCGATCACCGTTCAGGACCTGGTAGGCCGGAAAATACGGCAGGACGGGATTTTGTCGTACCAGATCTAAGTCTTGCTCCCTATTACCCTTTTGTAGTCCTCTGGCGTGTCGATGTTCTGGAGCACGCCGGGGTCGGAGACGGGGACGATGGTGACGGATTCCGGATGCCGGCTCACCACGTAGCGGGCTACCTGGTCCAACGGGGCATCGAGTAGTTCCCGGAAAAAATCACGGGGAAAGAATACCGGATGCCCGCGGCGATCCTCATAGCCGGGGACGAGAATGTAAGAAGGAGATTCGCTTTGGGCATCCAGTATCAGCTGTAGCGTCTCTCGCCGGACCAAAGGATGGTCGACAGGATGGACGAATACTCCGGCGTAATCCTTGGTCGATTCAAGCCCGAGTTTCAGGCTGGAGAGTTGCCCCAATTCCGGCCGTTCGTTGATCAGAACGGTTGCCTCCGACAAGTCGACGCTTGCCCTGATCTGCTCGTGATGGGAACCGAGAACGACATAGACAGGGAGACCGAGTGTGCGGTGAGCCCGGAGAATGAGTTCGAGAAAGGCCACTCCATGGAGACTCAGGAGGGCCTTAGGGTATCCCATGCGGGTGGAGCTTCCGGCGGCCAGGATAATGCTCGCGATCATGGGGTAAATGCTAGACAGGCCGAAACTGTTGTGCAAGCATCGCGTCTTAGACCAAAGAAAGGAATTGCTTTCATGTCAATCCAGGTAACCGAGAAGGCGGCGAACAAAATTCGCGAGAGTCTCGAGAAACAGGGGCTGGAGGCCGGCGGTTTGCGGCTCGGGGTAAGGGGAGGAGGATGTTCGGGGCTCAGCTATGTTATGCGCTTTGAGGCGGAGAAGAAGCCCGGTGATAAGGTTTTCGAAACGAACGGGGCGCGCATCTTTGTCGACATGAAAAGCTACCTTTACCTGAAGGGAATGACCCTCGATTGGCGGGGCACCCTGATGCAGCAGGCGTTCATGTTTATCAATCCGAACGCCAAGCGTTCTTGCGGTTGTGGACAATCCTTTACGGTCTAATCAGCTACAATGAACGCCGATGAGAGGCAGGGCCCCGGGGCGACAACCGGCCGTCTTTTCAAAAATAAAAATCCTTTTTGAGGACCAGGCCGTCATCGTCGTCGACAAGCCTGCCGGGCTCCTCACGATCGCTACTGATCGAGAAAAAGAGCGGACGCTTTACGCCTGGCTTTTCAACCATGTGAAGCGCCGGCGCCCGCCTGAGAAGATCTTTATCGTGCATCGGCTGGACCGGGAGGCTTCGGGCTTATTGGTTTTTGCCAAGACGCCTGAGGCCAAGCAGTTCCTGCAGCAGCAATTCAGCAAGCGGAGCGCGGGAAGAGTGTATAAGGCCGTGGTCGAGGGCCGGGTAGCGGAGGATGTACGGACGCTGCGCTCCTACCTGGCCGAAAACCGAGCCCACCGGAGTTACTCCACTTCCCAGGAGCGGTTGGGGAAGCTCGCTGTAACACATACCAGGGTGGTACAGCGTTCTCCGCGACGGACGCTTCTTGAAATAAAACTGGACAGCGGGCGCAAGCACCAGATCCGGGTCCACATGGCCGAGTGGGGGCACCCCATCGTTGGGGATAAGGTCTACGGCAGTTCCGACAACCGGATCGGCCGGCTCGCGCTCCATGCCGAGCGCCTGGCGTTCACACATCCGATCACCGGGGAGCGGAGACAGTTCGAATCCCCGTGTCCTGCATCGTTTCTCAGCCTGCGCGGGTAGGCATCCAGCTGCTCCTGGCTCTATTTCTTGCGGGTCATCTCGACCGCAACGGATTCCACCTGCCCCGTCAGCTCTGCCGGGAACTTTCGAACCTTGATCTGAACCGCGCTGACTTTCGGATCGTCAAGAGCGACGTTGCACAATCTGAGAGTCAAGGTCTCAAGCAGATTGCATGAGGTCTTCTGGGCCGTGTCCTGCAGCCGGTCGACGAGCTTCTTGTAATCGACCGTCAAATCGAGACTGTCAGTGTTCGCAGCCGCTTCCAATTCAAGCTCGATAGTGAGGTCGAGCAGGAGTTTCTGCGGGAAGGCTCTTTCCTCCGGCAATTCGCCTAGCCGAGCCCGTAACGGTACGCCCTGAAGGCAGATTCGGTCCATCTCTGCAGCCCAGTTTACTCGATTCCGCACGTCCGGTATATTGCTCTTTGGAGAGCCCGCTCTCGCGGTCCCGCCTGAGCGCCACATAAAAGGAGGACAAAATGGAGCCGAACCACGCCGTTCAGCTGAAGTACCTGGGCCATTCTACGTTTCTCTTTACCAGTCCGGCCGGACAGAGAATTCTGGTTGACCCCTGGGTCAGCGGAAATCCGGCCTGTCCTGAAGCGGACAAGAAGATCGATCGTGTGGATTCGATGCTCGTTACACACGGGCATTTCGATCACATTTACGATGCAGTGGCACTCGCCAAGCAGCACAAACCGAAGATCGGATGTATTTTCGAGATTGCCAACTGGCTTGGCCGTAAAGGGGCGGAAAACCTCAGCCCCATGAACAAAGGGGGATCTCAGCAGCTCGGCGATATCCGGGTGACCATGGTTGATGCCCGGCATAGTTGCGGGATTACCGAGGAAGACGGCTCGATCGTCTATGGCGGAGAGGCGGCTGGGTACGTGATCGAATTCGAGAACGGCTTCCGGGTGTATCACGCCGGCGACACAAGTGTGTTTGGCGATATGAGCATAATCGGAGAACTGTACGAACCCGATCTTGTTCTCCTCCCGATAGGGGACCTTTTCACCATGGATCCCCGCCAGGCAGCGTATGCTTGTCGGCTTTTGAATGCGAGGAAGGTCGTGCCTATGCACTACGGCACCTTCCCGCCGTTGACCGGGCGGCCGACACAGTTTCAAGACATGGTTCGCGAATTGGGGACAGAAGTGATCGCGCTCCAACCAGGCGAAGTCCTGCTTCAGGCCCGGCTGGCTGAGACGGTGCGAAGATAAGGACCTCAAGGACCTCAAGGACAGCGAGTAGGCGGTTCGGTTGGTCCTTGAGGTCCTTAAGGTCTGCAGGTTCCTCAGGAGTCCCTTATCGTCGCTTCCAGCCTCTCCAGGTTCCAGCCGTCCAGAGTTTCAATCACCAGGTCGGCCGCCTGCAGACGCTCGGCCGCGTAGGAAGTGCAGATTCCGACGCAACGCAGCCCGGCCGCCAGAGCTGATTCGACCCCCCGATACGAGTCTTCAAAGACGACGACCTCCGCCGGCGCCAGGTCAGGCACCCGTGTCTGGAGGATCTCGAAACCCTTCAAGAATGCCTCTGGATGAGGCTTGCTGTTAACCACGTCTCCCGAGGCAATCAGGGCCAGGAAACAATCCCGCAGGCCGAGTTCCGCCAGGATGAATTCGATTTCTCGTCTGGCCGCCCCCGAAGCAATGACGAGAGGAAGGTGTGCCGGGAGACTGCGGATGAAGTCGGTCGAGCCTTTCAAGGCTGGGATGTTCTCCTGGATTTGGGTAAAGTAGTGGAAAGATTTCCGTCCGATCAGCTTCCGTATCCGGGCGTCGTCGCACGCTTCGCCGTGGTCTCGAAGTATATTCAGGAGGCAATGGTAGTCATCAAAAGGCAGGTACTTGTCGTAGTATTCGGGCATCGAGAGCAGGAAATTCTCCTCCTGCAGCGCCCGTTGAACCGCTTTGGCGTGCAATGGTTCGTCATCCACGATCACTCCGTTGAAATCGAAGATCAGCCCGCGAATGTGCATTTGCGAATCATTATATGAGGGTTCACCGTTCACCGTTCACCGTTCACCGTTCAAAAAAAGTGCGGCGATTAGGCGGTTCCTCTAAGTGTGCTCAACAGCACGATCTAGGCTCGTGGGTCAGCGTAAATTCCAGCCCTCGTCAACCAGACTCCTGATTTTGATTGCAGCTAGAATGAAATCATGGATCAGTCAGTTCTGGATCAATACACCGCTGTACGGAGATCGGTTGGGATCTTGGACCTTTCGCCCAGGAGGAAGATAAGGGCTGCGGGGGCAGACCATCTTCAATTCCTTCATGCCATGATCACCAATGAGGTGAAGGGATTGCCTTCTCTCCAGGGGCGGTACGGTGCTCTCTTACGTCCCACCGGAAAATTGATTGCCGACTTTTACTACTACCGTTTTCCGGATCATGTCCTCATCGACGTGGCGCCTTTGCTCGCCACTCCCGTGTCGGAGACCCTCCAGAAGTTCGTCGTCATGGACGAGGTTTATTTCGAGGACATCGGGGATCAGTGGGCCCATCTGTCCGTCCAGGGACCGAAATCCGAAGAATTGATTCGTGTCGTTCTTAACACCGCCGGCCCCGATGCCCGGCTTGGCGTGGGGCAAGTGGTGTGGAAGGGTCAAGCAGGCTGGCTCATCAGGAAGGCGTCCCTCGCCGATCAGGGTTTTGAAATTCTCATGCCACTAGAGGGCGGCAATAGCCTGCGGGAAGAACTGTTGGAGGCGCGGTCAGGGACGGCCGGGGTGGAGATAGGGAATCAAGCAGCGAACATCCTGAGGTTGGAGCAGGGAATTCCTCTGTTCGGCGTCGACATGACGGAGAGCAACAATCCAATCGAGGCTGGGTTGCGCGAGGCCATTTCGCTCGACAAAGGCTGCTTTGTGGGCCAGGAGGTGGTTTCAAAGGCCACCTATGTTGGGGGGGTCGGCCGGCACCTCAGCCAGCTTTTAATTCGAACGGATCAGCTGGTCGACGCGGGAGCAGAGGTGACGTTCGAGGAAGGACAGCCGATTGGGCATGTTACCAGCTCGGCCTTCTCCCCCTTCCTGGAACAGACCGTAGCCCTCGCCTATCTCAAGCGAGACTACGCCCAAGCTGGGCGGAGGCTTCTTGTGAATGTGCAGTCGGCTGTGTGCGAGGCACAGGTCGTGGAACGCGCCAGGGCGCTGATGGACAGCAAAATGCCGCGGGCGTGAGAGGGCCTGGCTACTTCCTCACGCCGGAGGCGTGAGAGGGCCTGGCTACT
>RPQK01000334.1 GCA_003819755.1 Acidobacteriota bacterium
CGTGAAGGATCGTATAGAAACCGACCAGCGACCCCCAATTGTGCGGCCCCACGAGTCCCCCGGAAGGCCGGACCATGGCCGCCTCCGCCATAATCCCTTCGATTCCGAACCGATTCATGTCGGCTTGGTAGACATCGATTGCCCGCGCTTCGATGAACGGCTTAAAGACCTCGAGGTTATCCTGTGTCTCCCCGTCGGCGAGCAGCGTCTTCAGCTTGCTTTGAGCAAAGAAAGCTTTCAGCTCCAGGCATTGATCGACCTGCTCGGGAAACATCTCCTCCGCGAATCTCAAGTTAAGATCCGGGAGATCGGTGAACAGCCGCTTGGTGCGGGCAAGGTCATAGCCATTGTTCGCATCTATCCCAAGCTCAATCTTAGGCCCCACATGCTGGCGAATCACGCGCAGAACCTCTTTGTCCCGTTCGTAACCTTCCTCGGCCGCCATCCATTTCGCGCCCCGGCCGACCTTGATCTTAAAAGCGCGATGGCCGCGAGCGACACCCATATCGATCTCTTCCTTGAATCGATCCTGCCAATGCCCCACATATTCAGGCAACAGGTCTGCAAAGTAGATCGAACCGTCGTAGACAGGAACGCGCTCGGACCCCTTGGCACCCAGGAGTTCATAGACCGGTTTCCCAAGCGCCTTCCCCACCAAATCCCACAGCGGCATAGTCGCCGCCCCCAACGGGCTTTTCATCCCCGGCTCAGCCTTCACGAAGAATTCGAAGGGATTCTTGCCCAGCAACAAAGCGACCGCCTCCTCGGGGGCACGGCAGTGGCCGAGTCCCTCAATCCCGGCATTGGTAAAAACCCGCACCATCCGGTCAGTCGTATGGTCCCCGTGCACGCCAAGCCTGGAGTTGTTCCCCACCAGCTTGGGCCGCGGGCTGACAAGATCGAACCCGACAATCCGAGTGATCTTGATGTCCTTCGGAAGAGCTCCAGTCCACGCTCGGTTCGGGAGCGTCAGCCCCGGCACCGCTGCGCTCGCAATAGCCAAAAACCGCCGCCGATTCATCAGTTCCGTGCCGCTTTTCATAAGCTGTGTCCCCTCCTGGAGTGCAGGCGCCCCTCCTGCAGCAAGTGCAAGGGGCGTATCGCTCCGTCGGTGCCGTCAATCGGACGCAATCACCGCCAACACGCCGAGTATTCCGAGGCGAAATCATCAAAGGTTCGAGGCGCATGTTTGAGTAACCCGGCCATCTGATCAACCACGTGAGCGCACCATCCGCCTCGGACCAGCCGGTAGAATCCGATTAGTCGTTCGACCCATTCTTCGGGAAATCCTGCTTGCTTTAGCCGGTGACGGGCTTCATCTTCCGCCAGGGCGATATAACGTATGGAACGTCCCAAGGCACTTGAGAGGACCGCCGCAATCTCCTCATGACCCAGCGCCTGCGGCCCGGAAAGCGTGTAACCCTTGCCTTGACGGGAAGGATCGATCAAGGATTCCACCGCCACATCAGCCACGTCTCGCGCGTCGATGTACGATATTCTCGCTTGCCCTGCCGGGAGCGCTATCATCCCGTTGGCCTTGATGCCCTGGAGCAGTGATCCCGACGAGAACACTTGCATGAACCAATTGGGGCGAAGAAAAGTGAATTTCATCCCAGAAGTCTCGATCGCCAGTTCGATCTTCCGCAGCGCAAAATCGTCGCGCAGTTCGGCACCCATCGCGCTCAAAAGGACAACCTGCTCAACTTTGTGGCGGGACATCTCGTGGACGAATGGCACTCCTGTGACATCCGCCTGCTCATCACCCGGGCGAACTGCCATGAAGACTTTGGATATCCGGCGGAGGGCGGAGGTGAAGGTGCTCCTTCGATCGTAATCCAACTCGACAAAAGGAACGCCGGTCCCCGCTCGCTTCGCGGCAGTCCCCGGATCCCGTGAAGCCCCAACGACCTCCACGCCGGTCTCGGAAAGCCGTTTCAACACATGCCGCCCGACAGTCCCAGTTGCGCCAAGAACGAGAACAGCCGCCACAAGGCACCCCCTCAAGAGGATTCAGCGGCCAATGTTACCATCCCACACGCAAGTTGCGACAAGCCGGAAAACGCTCGATCTCAGCTCTCGACGGGATTGGCCTCACGTTCACCCAGGAACTCGAGCACTTTGGCATAAGGGAGGTCCCGCGAGCGCCGGGCAACAGGACCAGGGGAGGGTCCGAAGGCCGCCCGCTGGCTCGCACAAATGTCTGCCCGCAAGGAGTATCGAGAACCGTGGTCTCACACGGAATCGGCCAGGCCTTGGCCCGGTCCCGATACATAGCTGTAAATTTGACTTTGTCCTGCTCGGATCGAAATGGATGAAAGGATGGTGTCAACATGCCGTCTTGGCCTCCCCTCAAACACCTTCTGGCACTTTGACCCCAGGCGACTCGTTCCGGTTCCAGCCGTCGCCACGTTAGTACTTCGATTAGTTCGGCCGGTTGTCTCAGGACCGGATTCCGTAACGCTCGGACAGGACATTGAGGTGATGGCGCACGTGTCCCACCATGATGAAGGCCAGCGCTCGCGTGGAGGTCGGGTGCTGGTTGACGCGACCGACCCTCTCCCAGCTTGCCTCGTCGAGGTGGCGGAACATATGCACGTGACTTCGGCGAAGCTCCCCGCGGCTGGAGCACTCGCCAAGCAAGAGGGCCGCTGGATAGAGGACCGTTTCTTGTCACGTGGCGTTGACTTTAGTCACAGCACTCAAAATAAAACACTTGCAGTCCTGCTCGCTTACAGCAAATCCTTGAAATAAGCCGCGGCGGCTTCCCAGTCGACGGTTTCGTCCGGCTTGCGGCCCAAGCGATCATACAGGCGCCGGCGGGCCTTCTTGTCGTCGACAGCGATTCGCGCGGCCACCGCCAGGACATCCTCGGCCAGTTCGATCGGAACGACGAGGCAGCCGTCCCAGTCGCATCCCACGATGTCTCCAGGGCGCACCATGGCTCCGCCACAGCCGATCGGGGTCTCGACCTCGACCAGCTCGACTCGGCCCGGGATGATCGTGCGGCCTATCCCGCGGCAGGCCACGTTGCATTTCTGCATGATCACTTCATCGGTATCGCGGCAATAGCCCTCGGTGACGATGCCGGCTACGCCTCGGCTCATCATGTCCAGACTGTTATTCGAACCCCAGTAGCCGCACTCCGGGGCTCCACTGGTTGCCATCACGATGACGCAGCCCG
This sequence comes from Acidobacteriota bacterium, assembly GCA_003819755.1. Taxonomy (GTDB): domain Bacteria; phylum Acidobacteriota; class UBA6911; order RPQK01; family RPQK01; genus RPQK01. Next base: position 3,182 of record RPQK01000334.1, read on the forward strand.
GCTTCAGATGCGGATCGACTTGAACGTGCCAGCCCCCCATCTTTCCCCAGATGGAGTGTTGTTGGAGGGCTTGCTCCCTGGGAACGTCAGGCATGCGACGATTGGTGGGAACGACGCGCATGGTGACAGCGGGACCAAAGAACCGCATTCCCATCCAGAGCGGCCTTATCGCCGGGTCGAGAAGCGTGAGATCGGCGCGGCCGACGGCATCAAGGCCGTCAGTGACATCGGTCACTCGAAGGAACTTGTTAAAACGGGCGGCGATCGCGTAAGGGTCCTTCTTGCCTGCTGCGGGGGCTGGCTGTGCCGCCCCGCCTTGTGCCTGCACCATCGGGCCGGCGCCTGCGGCGGCGGCAACCATCGCCGAATTCTTAAGAAATTCACGACGCGAGGACTCGGACTCGAGGCGGTCTTTCATTATCTTCCTCCTGTATCAAGAACCGAAATTAGTGAATGCGGCCGCGATGGTACCAACGTCCATGCCGGAGTGCAAACGATTTAGATTGTAGGCAACTACCTTGTGTTGTATACTGCGGAGTTAAATTCGCGCTTACGGGCTGACGCGCGCCGTCCTGACAACTCCGCTCTGAAGGAATCATCTATGGACGATCTCGAGGCCGGGCGGGCGATGATCGGAACGGTTATCTCTCATTACCGCATCACCGAAGAGATCGGACGCGGCGGTATCGGAGAAGTGTATCTTGCGCATGACCAGACGCTGCACCGCCGAGTCGCCTTAAAGGTGCTCAACGAAGAGCATCGATTGAGTCCCGACGCGAAGCATCGCTTCTTGCGCGAGGCGCGCATCCTCTCCAGTCTCGACCACCCCAACATCTGCCGAATCTACGACTTCTTTGAGATCGGGGAACGCCATTTTCTGGTTCTCGAGTTCCTGGAAGGACGCAACCTGCGGTCTGTGCTCAAAACCGGTTTGGATCGCGCCCAGGCGTTGTCAATCTGCCAACAACTGGCTGATGTCCTGGTCGTGGCTCACGGCTCAGGCATCATCCATCGCGACCTCAAACCTGAGAACCTGATGGTTACAGCCGACCGTCAGATGAAAGTTCTCGATTTTGGCCTGGCCCTTTCTGGGCACGAGGATCGTGCGGCACGCTCCCAGGGGGCAGAAGAGGGGATGGTTCACTTCGGCCGTGGCGGTCGAAATGTCGGCCGGCGAGAAGAGGCGGGGTCCGAGAACGGAGCTGCGACGCAAACGGCCACGTACAGAAGCTCACTCCAAGATGTCACCGGTGTGGGCGGGGTCGGCGATACCCCCACGCGCCACGGAGATATTTTGGGGACTCCTTTCTACATGAGCCCCGAACAGGCACTCGGCGAACCAGCGACGGCAGCCAGCGACATGTACTCGTTCGGGCTCATGATGCAGGAAATGTTCACCGGCCGGCGCGCCTACCCGGAATCCGCGTCTATTCAAGACTTGTACATGAAAGTCGCCAAAGGCGAGACGATTCCTGTGTCGGGGTTGAGTCGGGACGTCGCTCAGCTCATTTCCCGGTTGAAAAGCTCCGACCCGAAGGAACGCCCGAGCGCCCACGAAACTGCGGCGTGTCTGAAATGGATTAGGGAGAAGCCGCGACGACACATGCGCCGGCTGGCCGTCGCCGCGGTCCTTTTGATCGTGCTTTTTGCCGCCGGGAAATACACCATCGACCTCCGCCGGGAGCGCGCTGCCGCCGTGGATGCCCGCCAGGAAGCGGACCAGCGCCGACAGCAGGCCGAAAGCCTGATCGAGTTCATGCTGGGCGACCTGAGGCAGAAGCTGAGTCCGGTCGGGCAGCTCGACATCCTGGACGATGTCGGAACGAAGGCGCTTGCCTATTTCGCCTCTGTTCCGGGAAGGAAGTTGACCGACGATGAGTTATTCCGACGGGCAAAGGCTTTGACTCAGATCGGGGAGGTCCGTATAGCTCAAGGGCGTCTCCCGCCCGCAGCACAGGCTTTCCGTGAGGCCCAGGTGCTCTCCGCGAGTCTGGCAGCCAGGGATACCGGCAACGGCGCCTGGCAGCTCGGCCTCGGAACCAGTCATTTCTGGCTGGGTTACGTCCTTTGGAGACAGGACGATCTGGAAGCAGCACGTAAGCATTTTGAAATATACCGGGAGATCGCCGGGAAGCTCGTTACGAAAGACCCCAAGAACCAAGAGTGGCAGAGAGAGCTTGGATACGCCCACAGCAATCTTGGCTCAGTGTTGGAGGCGCAAGGGAAACTCCAGGATGCTTTGGAGCAGTACAGTCGGTGCCTGAGCGTGGAGGCTCGGCTGTTGGCGAGGGCGCCGAAGGACAATGACGTGAAGTTCGACTTGGCCAATTCCCACAACGCGATCGGGAAAGTCCTGGAGGCACAAGGCCGGCTCGAAGACGCGCTCGACAGCTTCAACCTCGATATTCAGATCAAAAGCGAGCTTGTACGGGACAATCCGAGAAATGCCTCCTGGCGGGAATACCTTGCCAGAAGTCAGAATCTGGCGGCCAGCGTCCTGGAGGCTCAGGGCCGGCAGAAGGACGCGTTCGAGCACTATCGAGATGCGGTTGATATCCTTGAACAGCTGGTCGGCCAGGATCCGGGCAATTCCACATGGCAGCGGGAACTGGCCATCAACCGGGCCAGGAAAGGCGCAATCCTCGGATCAATGGGTCGGCGGGGTGAGGCATTGGACGAACTGATGCAATCCGTGAAGATGTTCGAACAACTGGTCGGCTCGAATCCCAGTGACGTCCAGTGGGCCGAGGATCTGGCCCGCATGCGGGTTTATTTGGCGCGCCTTCTAATGGAGAACGGGGAGGGCGCCGCAGCTCTCAAACAGATCTCCTCAGCCCTGGACGGCCTGAGAGGCGGTCGGCCGGGTACCCTTCGCCATCCTTCCAGTCTTGCGATTTCAGCCTCAGCCCGAATCCTCGCCGGAGAAATCCGGTGGCGAGCGGGAGAGCCTATCGAGGCGAGAACTGCATGGCAGCTGGCTTTGGCCGAGATCGAGCCGATTGCCGTCAATTCGATGAACCACAAGTTGCTCGACCTCTGGGCGCGCGCGCTTCTGAATCTCGGCCGGACATCGGAGGCCGGCCCGGTCTTGGACCGGTTGCGCGAAGTCGGCTATCGAAAGCGGGCATTTTGGGCGTTTTGCCGGACCCGGGGATCAGCCGGGCCGGAGTCGGGAACTCCACCCGGCGCGCGCGCCTTGCGCGCGGAGTAGCGTTGTTGGAGCAGCGGTAATTACACGAACCTAGGGAGGTTCCTATGGCACAAGCGACGGTTAGCTGGGATTCGACCGGAAACAGGCCCAGAGTCAATCCAGACAACATAGACGTTTCCGTTGGAAACGGCGCTCAAGTCATTCGTTGGGACGCCGATTCTTCGATTGCTTCTTTCAACATCCTCGGTTTGGATGGCAATGGGGAGTTCATAAACCAGATTCAAGGCCCTGGGGGGAAGTGGGTCACAATCGTTGACAAGGCGGACCGGAACGGCACTTGGAATTACACGGTTTCGGCCCAACCCGTGGCCGGCGGCAGCGTCAGCATCGACCCCAAAATCACCAACGGTTCGGCTTAAGACGGCGGGCAGAGTGGCTTAAAGGGCAGGAAGCCATTCAGAGAGCCGCGCACGATGCAGAACAAAGCGGCTCGCCGCGGAGCGAGCACAAAGCGGACCACCCAATTCAGCGGCGAGCCGCTTTGGTCTCCGTCGGGGCACGGCTCTGTAATTCCATGCGCCCTTCATCCCGAGTGTTCGCTTTTGGACCGGTGAACAGCAATAATAGCGGCCATGATCGCCCACTCAACCTGGAACTTTGAGGATCCGGATCTTGTTTCCGCTATCGATGAGCTCCCTCTCTGGTCCGCGCCCTTCGGTCAGGCCTTACTCGATGCCGTGGCCTTGAAACCTCACCTGCAAGTCCTGGATATAGGAAGCGGTTTGGGCTTCCCGGCTTTGCAGCTGGCGCAACTCCTGGGTCCGACGTCCACCGTGTTCGTCCTCGATCCCTGGCAGGCTGCCTTGACCCGCCTTCAACTGAAGATGGATCAATACGGGCTGTCGAACGTCCGGATCGCAAGCGGAGTGGCGGAGCATATGGCGTTCGAGGACGAGAGCTTTGATCTGATTACGTCGAATAACGGCTTGAATAATGTTCAGGATCTGCGTCAGGCTTGGAGCGAGTGCCGGAGGGTAGCCAAACCGGGTGCTCAATTGGTTCTTACAGAAAACCTCCCCGGGACCATGCTGGAGTTCTACAGCTGCTTCAAAAGCACACTCTCAGAGTTGGAATTGACCGAATACCTTCCGGCGGTTGACTCGCACATCCACTCGAAAAGAAAACCAATCGAAGAAACCCGGCAGATCATTGGCGAAAGCGGCTTCAAAATCGTTCAAGAGAAACACGGCCGGTTCATCATGCGGTTCCTGGATGGCAGCGCCATGATCAATTCCTTTCTGATCCGCCTGGCTTTCCTGCCCTCGTGGAAAGGGTTGTTGCCGGAGGAGAGACAGGACGGGGTTTTTGAAAAGGTCGAGACGGCTCTGAACGCGAAGGCCGCGGAAAAAGGAGAGCTGGATCTGACGATCCCTTTTGTCTGCCTCGATTGCCGCCGGCTTTGATCTTCGGCGGCGGGACTGAAGGGCATCGAGAGTGGGGGCGTCCCCTGGGAGCGCAGGCGTCTCGCCTGCACTGGGGCAAGGGGCGTCCCGCCCCGTCCGCGCCTCTCGTAAGGCCGATGGTGCCGACAGCGCGGACGGGGCGGGAC
>RPQK01000335.1 GCA_003819755.1 Acidobacteriota bacterium
ACGTTTTTGACCTGTACAAGGTCCATCAGGATGCCTTGATGTTGCCGGTTCTCATCCAGTCCGACCGGTATACCCGTCAGTCTGACAGCATCCCGGCCCTGAGCGTTTCGGCTTCCCGGGACGACTCGGGCCGGATTCACGTGACGATGGCTAACCTGGATCCAAATGCGGCACGAACGGTGCCGATCGAGTTCCGGGGGGCCAAGGTGAAAGGCGTGAGAGGGCAGGTACTGACGGCAGCGGCGATGAATGCGCGCAATACCTTTGAACAGGCCGATGCGGTGAAACCCGCGGCTTTTACGGGCGCAAAGCTTACGCCCGAGGGCGTGGAAGTGACGCTGCCGGCAAAATCGGTCGTAGCGCTGGAAGTCGAGTAACCGCGGATCACGCGGATAAATGCGGATAACGCGGATAGCCGATCCGCGTTATCCGCGTTTATCCGCGTGATCCGCGGTTACTCACGCCACGGGCTCTACTCCCAACCCCGGCCCCGAGGGAAGCACGATTTTCCCTTTCTCGACAGTCGAGCCTTTGAAGGGATCATTGGAAATGAGCAGGTTCCCGTCAAGGTCGGCGTAGTCCACCAGCGGGCTGATCTGAGCGGCCGCCGCGATGGCCACCGAGCTTTCGATCATGCAGCCGAGCATGATCTTCATACCGAGCGCCCGGGCCATTTTGATCATCGTCAGCGCTTCCTGGGGGCCTCCCGACTTCATCAGCTTAACGTTGATGCCGTCAAAGGCGGAAGAGAGCGCCGGTATGTCGCGCGTGGTCTTGACCGCCTCGTCGGCCAGAATCGGCATATTGACGCGTTCACGCAGCCAGCGCGTCTCCTCGAGCATCGCGCTGGGCAGAGGCTGCTCAATCAACTCCACCCCGAGGCCCTCCAGCCAGCGGATCTTCTCGAGCGCTTCTTCCTTGGTTTTCCAGCCCTCGTTCGCATCGACCCGCAGAGGCTTGTCGGTCACGCTGCGAACAGTCTCGAGCATTTCCTGGTCGTTCTTCAGGCCTACCTTGATTTTCAGGACCGGAAAGGCCGCTGCCTCTTTGACTTTCTGTCGGACCACGTCGGGCGTGTCGATACCGATGGAGAACGTGGTGACCGGCGTCCTGGCTGGGTCCAGGCCGAATATTCGAAAGAGCGGCTGGTTGAACTTCTTGCCAACCCAGTCGAGCACGGCAATATCGAGAGCGGCCTTGGCGCAGCTCTCGTCGGTAATCAGTTCGTCGATCCGCGCCTTGAGGTCCGTGTAGTGGAGCCAGTTGGCAGACTCGATCGCGGAGCGGGCCGCCTCGAGCTTGCTGACCGTCTCCTGGGCACTTTCCCCGTAGCGTACATTGGGAGCCGCCTCTCCCCAACCGGTAATGCCGTCCCTGGTGAGGCGCACGAAGACGTTGTCCTTGAAGTCGCTCGAGTTCCTCGAGATTGTCCAGGTGTGAGTAAGGTTCAGGCGCTGGACCTTCACTTCCATGGTGCTTTTTCCCTGACTCTGGTAACGGCCGGCGATTCCACTTGCCATCAGGCTTGCTGCTGTCGTTTTGAAGAAGCCCCTTCGGGTCGTGCTGTTGTTCATAGTCATCCTGAACCTAACAACAGAGCCGTGAGCGAAGCGTTTTGTGCGGAGCGACCCGGCCCGAACGGTTTGCGCAACCCGGGCGGGTTGGGAGTCTACCGTTTGGGCCGGATCGCTCCGCACAAAACGCTTCGCTCACGGCTCTGTTAGAACTCTCTTGATGAACTGCAGATTATCCCGGCGCTCGGAATCAAAATCCTTGTCATGCGGCGCCAGACTTTTGATGTGGACATCGCCGCTCGCGTGAATGAAACGGGCGCCTCCCAGTGAGATGGCTACGTGCGTGATCCGGTCTTTTCCGAAGAAGAGGAGATCCCCGGCCTTCACGTTGGAAAAATCGGCTGAGGACTCGACCTTTGTCCCCAGTGCGGCCTGCTGATCGGCGTCCCGCGGGAGAGCTACGCCGTTCATACCGAAGACCGTCTGGGTGAACCCCGAGCAGTCGAATCCTTTTGTCGAGTTTCCGCCCCACAGATACGGAATGCCGCGCAGTTGAAGCGCGAGCCGGACGACGTCTGCGGGGTTCGGTTTGTGGTGACCGGCTACAGTGAAGGGGCTCAGACTGTCGGGCGGCAAGAAGCCCTTGCGCCCGTCGGGCAAAATAACTGCCGTGAGCCCGCCTTGCATCGGACCCGGCCGAACGACGCATGAGAGAACGATATCGCAAACAGGCTCGGTTTCGTCGAAATGCGCCCAAACCGTTCCGGAAGGCCGCGAGTACCGGGCGAGAGGACCTGTCGTCCAGGCACTCAGTTCGGCCTGGGTCAGACGCGTCACCATCAGCTTCTCAACCCAGCCCAGGTAGCGGTAAGGGGTCTGGATTAGAAGCCAGCTGCCTTCTTCCTTGAGTGGCCGGACGGGTGTCCCCATGACCACTTGGTCCACCATTTCGGCCGAGTGCCTGGGAGTCCTCCGCATTGGGGCGACACTGACGCGAATCAGGGCCTCCGTCTTTTCGCCGAGTGAGGAATCGGGCAGTACCCGGAGCTCCACTTTGCCGAGTCGGTTGCCAAAAACCGCGCGAGCGGCCTCCAGAATGCCGTCTCTGGCCGCGGCCACAGTGGTGTCGCCCTTGACCTCCCATTTGTCGCCTTGCTTGACGGCTTCGACTTGAAGAAACTCGAGCCGTTTGTCGGGGATCGTCGCCTTTTCTATTTCAGCGACCCGGTTTTGGAAGTCTGTGAGAGGAGCAGCCTGGAACATCGCCAACAAGAGAGGCAGCATAACGAGGGTCTTTGGCACGAGGGATATTCTACAGGATTCTCCCTGGGAGCGAGGCCGGATAGCACAATGCGTTCGTAGTTCCGCCTTTAGGCGGGCTTTTTGACCGTGCTTCCCGCACGGAAAAGCCCGCCTAAAGGCGGAACTACGAACGCATTGTGCTATCCGGCCTCGCTCCCAGGGGAGGACTACACGCCCAAGGCGGAGGTGACGACCTTTACGGCGTCGCTGGCGTTGGTGGCGAACCCGTGAGCCCCGATATCGTTGGCGTACGCCTGGGTGACGGGTGCACCCCCGATGATGACCTTCACTTGGGGAAACTGTCTGAAGTGCTCGACGATCGTCTTCATATACGGCATGGTCGTCGTCAGGAGGGCGCTGCAGCAGACAGCTGTTGAACCTGCCTGAACCGACTTCGTGAACTTGTCCACGTCGCAGTTCACGCCGAGATCATCCACTTCAAACCCCGCCCCTTTGAGCATCATCGCCACGAGGTTTTTCCCGATATCGTGAAGGTCGCCCTTGACGGTGCCGATCGCCACCCGCCCGAGCGGCTGGTGGCCCTGCTTGGCGAGGAGCGGCTCGATCATCTTCAAACCGGTGTTCATCGCCCGTGCCGATATCAGCATTTCCGGGACATAGACCTCGTTACGGGCAAAACGGTCGCCGATCTCCCTCATAGCAGGAATCATGGATTCCATCAGGAGTTCCACGACGTTATCGCCACGCTCGACGGCCCCTCGGACCACTTGCTCAACAATATTCGCCTTTCCGTTACAAATCGCATCAAACAGTTCTTGATTCCTTGCCATATCCCTCTTTCCGATCTAACTGTCGAACTGCTTGAGGTTGACCTTTGGATCCCACGTTTCATTGGAGGCCAGCAGTTCGTCCCACGTGATCACCTTGCCGGTGTAAGCAGCCGTGCGGCCGAGAATCGCACTCAGCGCACTTTCCGCACCGGTTTCAGCCTCATTGATATACTGGCTGTTTTTGATGCTGTCAACAACAGCTTTTTGCTTGTTGGGATCCGCATCTTCGAGTGAGGACTTAAAAGCGCCGGTCGCCCAGTCCTTGGCGCTGATTTCTTCCTGGCTGCCACGGGCCACGCCCGAATCCCACGGAGTGGGACCCTTGATGAAGACGCCACCGGTGTAGTGAGCCTCGGCAATCCCCTTGGTCCCGAAGAAGCGCTCGAAAACATCGCCGAGTCCGGGGTCGAACTGCGTGGATTGAAAAGAAACGTTCACGTTGTTCGGGTAGGTGTAATTGACGACGAAGTAAGCGGAGGAATCACCTTGATCCTGGCGGCCCGCCCGCCCATTGCTGCCGAACGCCTTGACCGGGTGTCCCTTCATGGTCCAGTTCACGATATCAACCACGTGAATTCCCTGTTCCACGAGAATGTCACCGGACAGCACCCGGTAGTTGAGCCACTGACGCAGCCTCAGCTCTTCAGGAGTGGCGTTCGGGAAGTTCGGGAGTCTGACTGTACCGGCCAGGTAGCAAGCCTGGGCAGTGACGATGTCGCCAATGCCTCCTTCGTGAATCTTCTTCACCATGGCGACGTAGGGAGACGCGTGGCGGATCTGAAATCCGACGGCGAGGGTGATCTTGTTGCCTGCCTTCTTCCCGGCTGCAATCACTCGTTTGCAGCCCGCCACATCGACGCCGACCGGTTTTTCGCAGTAGACATGTTTGCCCGCCTGCACCGTCGCCTCAAGATGTTCGGGGTGCAGGAAAGGAGGAGATGAAATCAGGACCACGTCGACATCTTTGCTGTCCAGCAGGCGTCGGTATCCTTGAGAGCCGACAAACAGGTTCGATTCGGCGAGGGCGGCGCGGCCTTTTGCGGCATTGGCCTTGTTGAAGTTCTCCTGTGCTTTGGTCAGCCGGTCTCTGAAGAGGTCCGCTGCTGCGGCCAAACGAGTCTCGGTGTTGGCGACAAAAGACGTGGCGACATTGGTCCCGCGCCCTCCGCACCCGATCACCCCCATATTCAGGGTCGAGTTCGCAGCCGTTCCGAAGACCGTTGCTGCCGGCAAGATGCTGATTCCCGCAGCCGCAACCGCGGTGTCTTTCAGGAATGCTCTGCGTTCCATTTTACTGTCCATTGCGTGCCTCCTGGTGAATGCCCACCATTGTACTCAAGCGGGCAATCAATTGGTACCAGAAGCCGGGTTTTTACAGAGCCGGAAGCGCAGCGCATTTTTGCGGAGCGACCCGGCCGTTGCCTCCAGCAACCACTCGCTACCTGCTAGACCGGTTACCACTCCCTAACCGGCAACGGCCGGGTCGCTCCGCAAAAATGCGCTGCGCTCGCGGCTCTGTTGACTTCGGGCGAAGGGTATACACTTCCATCGGTTCTCCCTGTTGGTAGAGCACATAGTCGACAGCCGCGTTCACGGCTTCATCAGTCCACAAACGCTCTTTACTTCCTCCCTTGGTCCACCTTCGCTTCCGAGACCGGTCCAAGCCTGATCGATTCAAGCGAAAAGACGCTCTAGCTTTGAATGCGTTTAGGACTGTGTCCGGGTCTGCATCTGCTTCAACCACTACGTGGTTATGGACCTCCCGAACATGTACTGCGCGTGCCAGCCACCCTCGGCGCATGCATATTTCGAGGATCGCCTCGAGCACGCTGATTCAGCTGGTAAAGCGGTTCTCTCATACGGCGAGCGCAGAACGATTCCAAACGCTTGTTAATCTGCGGTTTCGGTGTTCCGTATGTGTTTTCCCTGCGACTCGTCCAGCCGGCTTCGTTGCCCGGCAAACGGGTGCCATAGCAGGTAAACGTGATGAGGTAGGCCTTGGGCCAGTTTGCTGGCGGCTCGTAGTTGTTCATGCTGACTATAACGTTCGAAACGGGAAAACTACGAAGGATTATTTTGCCTACGGCCGGGTCGCTCCGCTGAAAAACGCTGCGCCTGCGGCTTTGTTACGTTTTTGGAGGCGTCGTCAGTGGGAATCTTTCATGAGCTGCTTGTACGCCTGTACGGCCAGTTCGTCGCAGCGCTCATTTTCCGGGTGGCCGGCATGGCCTGGAATCAGCTCGAAGGTGACCTTGTGCTTGGAAAGCAGTTCATCCAGGCCCTTCCACAAATCCACGTTCTTGACCGGTTCGTACCCCGAGCTGGTCTTTCTTCTCCAATCGCGCGCCTTCCAACCCGGCAGCCATTCGGCTGCGCCTTTCTGGACGTAGCTGCTATCGGTCACGACACGAACACAGGTCGCGCGTTTCAGCCGGTTCAGCCCCTCGATGACCGCCCTCAGTTCCATCTTGTTATTGGTGGTGTGCGGTTCCGCCCCGGAAACCTCCAGCCTCTTGCCCGTCGGAACATGATGAAGAATGAACGCCCAGCCCCCCGGGCCGGGGTTCCCGCTGCAGGCGCCGTCGGTATATAGATAAACCTCGGGAGCCGGAGACCCGTTTTTCATGCGGCCGGATTATACCGTGAACCTTCCAACCCTGTATTGCTTGATCCCTTTGGCCAAAGTGGTAGAGTCGTAACCATGTTCGCCTTTCCTTACCCGAGATACCTTCAGAGGTTTGTTGTCTTCCTATGCCCGGTAATCATGGCCGGGCCCTGGCTGTCCGCCGATGTTCCCTATCCGAAATGTAACCAGTGTTCCGACCCTAATAATTATGGGTCGTACCTGTTTCTCCCGCAGGGGACCTTGCCTGACGACTACGACAACCAGAGCGGGCACAAGTGGAAATTCGAGCCCGGAACCGGGTTGAACATTCGCGGGGCCTGGCTGGTGACGACCGGGCGCCCCGACGTCGTGCTTGCCATACTGGACAGCGGCGTCATCTGGGATTATCGAGACGTGGCCGATAAGGTCGCCCTGAACACCGGCGAGATCCCCCTGCCGGCTGGTTGCGCGCGTCATGACTGCAACGGCGATGGGGTGGTGAATGTGCAGGATTTTCTGTCGGTCGGTGACAAAAACGGCAACGGCTTCGTCGATGGCCAGGATGTCATACGGGCTTTCAGCGACGGCGTCGACAATGACGGCAACGGGTACGTCGACGATATTGCGGGTTGGGATTTTTTCGAAAACGACAATGATCCCGAGGATGATGTCCGTTTCGGGCACGGGACAGGGCAGGCGTCCGATGCGGCAGCCGAAGCTAACAATGGATCGGGCTTTCCGGGAGTCGCGCCCAGCATCATGTTCGTTCCGCTGCGCGTCGGAGACAGCTTCATCGCCGTCGATACGGATTTTGCGCAGGCGGTTGTCTACGCAGTCGATCGAAAGGTGTCGCTCATCTCGGAGGCATTAGGGACGATGACCGCTTCGGCGACCTCACAGGCGGCAATCGACTACGCCTACAAGAACGGCATTCCGCTGATTGCAAGCGCCGCTGACGAGCAGTCTTTTCACCACAACTTCCCGTCCGCCTACGAGCATTCCATCTGGGTCAACTCGATCCGCAACGGGGACGGCACCCTCGTCACCGAGACAGATGACTACACCATTCTCAACGGGTGCACCAATTACGGGGGAAATGCCTGGGTCACGATCTCATCCATCGCCTGCTCTTCGGAAGCCACCGGGCGCGCGGGGGGCCTCGCCGGGCTTCTGATATCTCACGGCAAGAACTTGATTGACAAGGGACAACTGACCCCCTATCCGGGCCTTCAGACCCCCTTTTCGGCCGAAGAGGTGCGGCAGATCCTGCGTTGGTCTGCACAAGATATCGACCATTCGGCTGACCCCACCCTGACAATGAGCTTTGCGGTCCGGTTTCTGCTCGGTTCACTGTTCCCCGCGAACCCGGTCTTTCGCTCGTCCCAATTCCCGACGCAGGCAGGATGGGACCAGTACACCGGTTATGGCCGGCCTGACGCGGCCAGATTGGTATCTGTGAAAGCCGACACGATTCCGCCGGAAGCGGATTTGTCAGGAGGGCTCAGTTGGTTTGCTACCGTGGATCCCCAGCGGGTTCGGACGATTCCGGTGATTGGGACGGTGGCTGCCGTTCGGGCGCCCGGTTCGTTCACCTACAAGGTCGAGGTCGGGTGCGGTGTACAGCCGACATCGTTCACTACCATCCAAGCGGGCACGTCGGACAAGCCGCTCCGGCAAGCCGTCCTGGCCGAGTGGGAGGCTGCC
>RPQK01000336.1 GCA_003819755.1 Acidobacteriota bacterium
TCCCCCGCCGTCTCGCTTCTGCGGCTCCCCAGCCCTCTCACTACCGGCAGCGGCACCTTCGGTCGGAAACGAGGCCCGGGTGGGGCCGCGCAGCGCGCCAGTGCAGGCGGGACGCCTGCGCTCCCAGGGGACGCCCCCACTCTCGCTTCTTATTTGAGCGCTTATGCTCTTTCGGGTGGACCCGCGTCTACCGCCCGGTTGAAGTGAACGCCGCCCGCAGACCGTTGCTTCCGCAGAGACGAGATTCACTACCCGGCCACGGCTGGTTCCTCGCGAGTATATCTACGAACCAAAATGTTCGTGCCCGTCCGTGCCCGTCCGTGTCAGTCCGGTATAATTGAACTTAACAGCACTCCCCGGAAGACCAAGGAAGGATTGACATGATTACCGATCAGGTTGCTCGCACCGAGGACCGGCCGATCGACCAGGAGGCGGACCTTTTCAAGATCAAGGCCATCGATCACATCGAATTCTGGGTCGGAAATGCCAGGCAGGCGGTCTACTACTGGAAATACTGGGGTTTCAAACCCATCGCCTACTCGGGCCTGGAAACCGGCAATAGGCAATACGCCTCCTACGTCATCGAACAAGGCAAGATCCGCTTCGTCCTCAGCACGCCTTACGGCCCGCACAGCGAAATGGCCGCGCACCACCTGCTTCACGGCGATGGTGTGAAGGTGATCGCGATGGAAGTCGAAGACGTCGAAAGCGCGTATCGCGAGACCACTGCACGGGGCGCCAAGGGTGTCCAGCCACCGGGTGATCTGCAGGACGCGGGCGGCGCCGTCCGCATGGCGGCCATTCAGGGCTATGGTCAGACAGTATTCAGATTCGTCCAGCGAACCGGATATTCCGGCGCCTTCCTGCCGACTTACCGAGCACTTCCGGAGGATACGACGGTTAAGCCGGTTGGCCTCGCCGCGGTCGATCACATCGTGGGCAACGTCGAACTGGGAAAGATGGATCACTGGGTGAACTGGTTCCATAAGGCCATGGGCTTTCGGCAGATCGTCCACTACGACGACAAAGTGATTCATACCGAGTATTCGGCCTTGATGTCGAAGGTGATGGGAAACGGTAACGGGCGCATCAAGTTCCCGATCAATGAACCGGCCGAAGGTCGAAAGAGAAGCCAGATCGAAGAGTTCCTCGATTACTACGTCGGACCGGGCGTGCAACACGTTGCGCTGATTACGGGCGACATTATCAAGACGGTCGGCGAGCTGAAAGAGCGGGGACTGCCGTTCCTGCGCGTCCCCCAGGCTTACTACGAAAGCCTGCCCGCACGTATTGGCACTATTCGAGAGCGCTACGACGACATTGCCCGGCTGGGGATTCTGGCTGACCGGGATGACGAAGGCTACCTGCTCCAGATCTTTAGCCGTCCCATTCAGGATCGGCCCACGATGTTCCTCGAGGTGATCCAGCGCCGCGGCGCGCAGGGCTTTGGCGTCGGAAACTTCAAGGCGCTTTTTGAAAGCATCGAGATTGAACAGGGGAAACGGGGGAATCTGTAAATGCCGTTTTATCAAACACTCGGCCGGATACCGCACAAGCGGCACACACAGTTCTGCAAACCCGACGGTTCGCTCTACCGCGAACAGGTTGTCGGGACCAAGGGGTTTTCCGGCATTCAGTCGATTCTCTATCACATCAGCCAGCCGACTCGAATCAAGCACGTCGAGAAGCTGGACGGCACGAAGATCGAGTACGCGGATTACGGACCGCTCCGCCACCGGCTGTTCAAAACGAACGACGTCCCGCAGGGCGGTGATGCCGTAACAGGGCGACGCGTGCTGGTGGGCAACCAGAACGTGACGATGGCCGTGGCGCGCCCGGTCGAGTCGATGGCTTACCACTACCGTAATGGCGAAGCGCACGAGATGTTCTTCGTGCACACCGGGGAAGGAACGCTCATCTCACAGTACGGCCGGCTCGAGTTCGGACCGGGCGACTACCTGAACATCCCGATCAGCACCACCTGGCGTATGGAACTGAAGGGCGGCGGCCACCGCATGCTGGTGTTTGAATCACCGCACGATTTCGAGTCGCCAAAACGCTACCGAAACGAGTACGGTCAACTGCTGGAGCACTCCCCTTATTGCGAGCGTGACCTGCGGGTGCCTGGTCAGCTGGAAACCCATGACGAGGCCGGGGACTTCGAGGTTCGGGTAAAAGCACGCGGCGAGTTGCATCGGCACATTCTCGATCATCACCCCCTCGACGTCATTGGCTGGGATGGCTACCTGTACCCGTATGCGTTCAATATCGGAGATTTCGAGCCGATCACCGGTCGAGTGCATCAACCCCCGCCCGTCCACCAGACGTGGGAGGGCTGGAACTTCGTGATTTGCTCGTTTGTACCGCGCCTGTTCGACTATCACCCACTCTCGATCCCTGCGCCCTACAATCACGCGAACGTGAATTCAGACGAGCTGATCTATTACGCCGAGGGCAACTTCATGAGCCGCAAGGGGGTCAGCCAGTTTGATATCAGTCTGCACCCGGGCGGCCTGCCGCACGGGCCGCACCCCGGGACCGTTGAAGCCAGCATCGGCAAGCAGAGGACGGAAGAACTGGCGGTCATGATGGATACCTTCCACCCGTTGCAGGTCACGCCTTTCGCTCTCGAAAGGGAAGACGACCGCTATGCCTACAGTTGGGTGGACCAGAACGAGCCGCCGGCTCCCACCACGACGGGGTAAGGAACGCGGATGCACACCAGACAAAACACACCCGTCGCCGGCTTGCAGGCTTTGCTCAAAGAGAGCCTTGACTACGCGGGCCTCTTCCCGCCGGCCAAGCTCCCGCTCGAGACGGCCGTCGAAAACTACGCCAAATATAAGTCGGCTGCGGATGCCTGGCTTCTCTCGCGTTTTGTCTGCCCGGTCAGCCGGCTGGCGGAACTGGATGCCGCAATTCCGCTGTTCGCCAGAACGTCGCCGCCGCTTGTCTCGGCCCTGGCCTTGCCTTGCGCGACATGGAAGGAGTTCGTCGGGAAGATAGACGAATCGCTCCAACTCATCGTGGACTTTGAACGTGCGCACTCGCCCCGGGTTCAGGTGGATTCTCTGGAAGTCGCACTCCCAGCCGATTTGACGGCAACGGCAGGCCGGATGGAGATCGGCGAGTTGATCGTGGGGCTGGCCGAAGCTGTCGAGTTGAGCGGGATATCGCCGTTAACACCGTTCTTCGAGGTGGCGGCGAAGGACTGGGATGTTCAAGTTCCAGCGACTGTCCGAGCCCTGGCAAAGCACAATGCCGGCTGGCGGGGCAAGCAATGCCGGCGGGCGGCGTTCAAGTTGCGGACAGGCGGCCTGACCGCCGATGCCTTTCCGAGCGTCGACGAGGTGACCGGGGTTATAACGACCTGCCTCGATTCGGGCGTCCGGTTCAAGTGTACCGCCGGTTTGCACCATCCAGTCAGACAGTACGATCAGTCGGTCGGGACCCGGATGCATGGGTTCCTGAACATCTTCAGCGCCGCCGTTTTGCTTCATGCCCGAGCCTTGGAGAGGGCTGATTTACCCGCCCTTCTCGAGGACGAGCAGGTCGAGCACTTCCGGTTCGATGCGACTGGCTTTTCGTGGAATGGTATTCAGGCGACCGTAGAGGAAACTTCCGAGGCTCGCTACGACCTGTTCGTTTCCTTCGGCAGCTGCAGCTTCGAGGAGCCGCTGGAGGATTTGAGGGCGTTCGGATTGCTGTGATTGCAGCTTGGAAGGACTGGAAGGACCTGAAGGACAGGAAGGACAAGAAGGACTGAGAATTGCTGGTAGTCCTTCCTGTCCTTCCTGAAGAGAAAAGGGGGAGTTCCGTGTACCCGTCGAATGATCCCAAACTGCGTTCCTTCATCCCGGTAGATCCCGATTCCCACTTCCCTATTCAAAATCTGCCCTTCGGCGTCTTTCGCCCCAAGGCCGGTGGGCCGCCGCGCATTGGAACCGCCATAGGCGATCTGGTGCTCGACCTTGCTCTGCTCGAAAAGAAGCGATTTTTCAAAAACTTCTTCCTTCTTCCCGACCTCCTGATCTTCAGCCGCCCGAATTTGAGCAACTTCATGGCGCTTTCGCGACCTGTATGGATTGACATCCGTTCACAGATCAGCCGACTCTTGAGCGGCGCCGATCCCACGCTCCGCGATGATTCCCGTTTGCGCGGGCAGGCTTTCTACAAACAATCGGAAGTCGACATGCTCCTCCCTGTCGAAGTGCTCGATTACACGGATTTCTATTCCTCCAAGGAGCATGCGACCAACGTGGGGGCGATGTTTCGCGGGCGGGAGAACGCGCTCATGCCTAATTGGTTGCACCTTCCGGTGGCCTACCATGGGCGGACCAGTTCGATAGTCGTCAGCGGGACG
This sequence comes from Acidobacteriota bacterium, assembly GCA_003819755.1. Classification (GTDB taxonomy): domain Bacteria; phylum Acidobacteriota; class UBA6911; order RPQK01; family RPQK01; genus RPQK01. Next base: position 4,364 of record RPQK01000336.1, read on the forward strand.
GAGATTCGGCGCCCCTGTGGGCAGACGAAAAAGGACGACGCACCAGATCCCACTTTTGGACCGAGTCGCATGCTCGATTTCGAGCTGGAGATGGGCTTCTTCATAGCCAAGGAGAATCCGTTAGGCTGGCCGGTCCCCGTCAACGAGGCGCAGTATCACATCTTTGGCATGGTCCTGGTCAACGACTGGAGCGCGCGTGACATTCAACGTTGGGAGTATCAGCCGCTCGGGCCGTTCCTCGGCAAAAATTTTGCCACCTCGATTTCTCCCTGGGTGGTAACCCTTGAGGCTCTCGACCCTTTCCGCACGTCTGGCCCGGTGCAGGACCCGTCGCCGTTACCTTATCTGCAAAACAGCGGGGATCGAAGCTACGACATTCAGCTCGAGGTGTGGCTCCAGGGACAATCGATGCCCGAGCCCCACCGCATCAGCCGGACCAACTACAAGTACCTTTACTGGGACATGTTCCAGCAGGTGGCACACCACACAATCAACGGCTGCAACCTGCGTCTGGGCGACCTGATTGCTTCGGGAACGATCAGCGGCGCGGATCCGTCGTCCTATGGAAGCCTGCTTGAACTGGCGTGGCAGGGGACGAAGCCGATCCAGCTCCCGAATGGAGAGACTCGTGTGGCCTTGCTCGATGGCGACCGGCTGACGCTGACGGGTTGGTGCCAGGGCGATGGCTACCGGGTGGGCTTCGGTGAAGTGACGGGGACAATCGTGCCGGCGGGCTGACAAGCGTAGCGGGCCGTCACACGGGTCGAACCTTCGCAACTTGATTTCCGTACATCCCGGCCGGAGGCAAAAATGAAAAGAGTGTTACTCGCAGTCAGGTTACTTCTCGTATTCTCGGCAGTTATTCTCGTCGTCGGCCACTTTTGCCTCGCTGGTGTTATCAGTCACTACGATATTAAGGCGGAGCTACTTCCGACCCAGGGCGAGCTCCAGGCGGAGGTGACTCTCAAGTGCACGGCGCCGGAGGGCGGTTTGCAGAAGCTCGAGCTCTTGCTGAACCGCGGTCTCGATATCGCTTCCCTGACCTCGGATGCCGGGGCCACCACTTTCCGCTTTGACCGCACTCAGCCGAGTCCTTTCCGGTACACGCCAACCGCCGCGCCGCTGACCGTTGAGTTCGGTACTCCGGTTGCAGCGGGAAAGAAGTTCACCCTGCGGTTGACCTACGCGGGAACGATTGAGCCGGACAATTGGCTGACCAACGTCCTGACCCGCGATTGGGTGGAATTGGCCCTTTATGTCGCCTGGTACCCCGTCGATCCCGCCTCATCCTCGATAACCTCGACGGTCAGCGTCAAAGTAGCGCCGCCGTACATCGTTACGGGCACCGGTTCCCTGTCCCGATCGGGCGACTCTTGGGTCCTGACCCAGGATCAGCCGACGTTCGACATCATCGTGATTGCCGCCCCCCAGCTGCACGCCCGTCATGTCGGTGACGACCGGTTTGCCGTCGACGTCTGGCACAAAAACTTGAGCCCCGCGCAGATCGATCGGATAGCGGCCGATTCGGGCCGGATGGTAACCGAGTTTCAAGCTTGGTTTGGGCCCTCGCCGCGCAAGAGAATCACGATCGTGTTTGCTGAACGCATCAGCGGGGGAGGGTACTACCGGCCGGGTTTCATGAGCCTGATTTACGACGCCGACTATCGCGGCCTTTTCAAATACGCGGCCCATGAAGTGGCTCACTTCTGGTGGAGCAAGGGCTCGACCACGACCTGGGAGGATTGGCTGAACGAAAGCTTCGCAGAGTACTCGTCCCTGATGCTCATACGGGAGTCGTTCGGTGCGGATGCTTTCAACGAATACCTCACCCTTTACGCCAAAGAGGCCGAGAACGCACCGCCAATCTGGGGTCTCGACCGGAGTGACAAAGCCGCCCAGGCCGTTCTCTATCGCAAAGGCCCGCTCCTGCTGCATGACTTAGAGGAGAAGATAGGGAAGGACGGCTTTCAGCACTTCCTGGCCGCACTTGTCTCCCGCAAGGTCTCCTCGACCGATCAGTTCCTGACCACTCTGCAGGAACAGACGTCCAAAGCCGTCCGGGATCAGTTCGAAGAGCGACTGAAAAAGTGAACCGATTGAAAATTGACGATTAGAAAACGACCCTTCTTTTTGATCGTCAATCGGCAATCGTAAATCGTCGATTTGTTTAGTTGGCTTCTGGTAGTACAGTAAGGACTGAAAGGAGCCACAGATGGCCGAGACACAGAGCATGAATCGGCGTGACTTTGCACGAGCGGTGGCGGTTGCGACAACTCTCACAGGCGGACAGTTGTTAGCCGCTCAGAAAAACAACGGAGATCTGCGGGCTGGCTTGTACAGCATTACGTATCTGGGGGTCTGGTACCGGGGCGAGGCGCTGACTTTGGAAGACGTCATTCGGCGCGCCAAGCAGTATGGGTACCAGGGCGTGGAGATCGATGGGAAGCGCCCGCATGGCAATCCGCTGGATCTGACCCGGAAGCGCTGTCAGGAGCTCAAAAGATACGCGGATGGCCAGGGGATCGAGATTTATGCGGTCGCCGCCAATAACGACTTAAGCAGCCCCATGCCTGAATTTCGCGAGTCGCAGCTCCTGTATTTGCGGGAACTGATTCGTCTGACGGCCGACCTCAACGCCAAGATCCTTCGGGTGTTTCTCGCCTGGCCGGGCGTGACGCTGCTGCCCGAGGGAGGCGGTCGGTACGACGTGGCGAAGGGGGTCTGGGATTTCACCCACAGAGAATTCCCCATCGACCGTACGTGGGAATGGTGCCGTGCCGGTCTGAAGGAAGCGGCAAAATGTGCGGGCGATTCCGGCGTGACCCTCGCGCTTCAGAACCATGCGCCGGTCATAAAAGACTACCGTGATGCTCTGCGCATGATTCGCGAAGTCGACTCGCCTCATCTGAAAGCGTGCTTCGATACTCGGTTGGAATACGGTAAGAAGGGCGATTACCTCCTTCAGGCAACCCGCGATTTTGGGCCTCTGCAGGTCCTCTCCCATTTCGGTGACGAATACGACCGGCTGGAAGGCAAGATTGTGCCGAAAGAGGATGAGTTCCTGGCGGATCAGGTGACCGGGCTCATGGAGATCGGGTACAACGGCTATCTAGGGTACGAGCTGTGTCATCCTTTACCCCGCGTTGATGGAAAGCTGCCAGGAATCGACTTCGTCGATAAGAACGTCCAACTGGCTGCCGAATACCTGCGGGATACGATTGCCGAGGTCAAGAAGGACCGGCCGTCACGCACGACGTAGTGGCAACACTGACAAACTGACAAACTGACAAACTGACAGACTGACAGACTGACAGACTGACAACACTGACAAACTGACAAACTGACAAACTGACAAACTGCCAGACTGACAAACTGACAAACTGACAAACTGACAAACTGACAACACTGACAAACTGACAAACTGACAAACTGACAAACTGACAGACTGACAACACTGACAAACTGACAAACTGACAAACTGCCAGACTGACAAACTGACAAACTGACAAACTGACA
>RPQK01000337.1 GCA_003819755.1 Acidobacteriota bacterium
CCTTCAGCAGGCGAAGAAGATGGGCTATGCGGGGCTCGAATTACGAGGGATCAAGAAGCAGATGGATCTCCCGGCTTTGCCCGAATTCGCGGGGGCGGCCTGGAAGCAAAGCCTGAAGGATGTCGAGGCGCTCGATCTGAAGATTGTCAATCTGGGAGCCTCGGCGCAGATGCATGAGCCCGACCCGGCCAAGATAAAGGCCGGGCTCGATTCTGCGAAACAGTTCATCGATCTGGCTCATAACCTCAAGTGTCCTTATATCAGGGTCTTCGGTGACCGCTTCCTGAAGGAAGAGTCGAAGCAGGCGACGATGGATCGCGTTGTGGAAGGGCTGCGGGAACTGGGCAACCACGCGAAAGGGAGCGGAGTCACGGTTCTTATCGAGAGTCACGGAGACTTCAACAAATCCCCTGACCTCCTGGCGCTTTTTACGGCGGTTTCCATGCCTGAAGTCGCCCTTCTCTGGGACACGCACCACACCTTCGCTTTTGGAAATGAACAGCCGGCGGACACCTGGAAGCAGCTCAGCAAGTATGTCCGTCATGTTCATCTGAAGGATTCGCGGAAGGAGGGCGCCGATGTGCGGTATATGCTCTTCGGCTCGGGTACGGTTCCAGTCAAAGAGACCGCACAGCTCCTGGCCAAGAGCGGCTACAAGGGATGGTACAGCCTCGAGTGGGAGAAAGGCTGGCACCCGGAGCTGGAAGAGCCGGAAGTGGCCTTTCCGCATTTCGTGAAGATGATGCGGGAATATCTGGCGGCGAGCTAGAAGACAGGCGGCACTCCCAGCGCCGAGACGCAACCAAATCAACATGTCTCTTCCCATCAAAGGACCCACGAAGACGGATAAGCGGGCGCAGGAGGCTAAAGAACTGGCCGCGCGATGGCCGATCTCTGTCGTTATCCCCGGGCACAATGCCGCGGCGCACCTGGAGAGCTGCCTGAAAGCGCTCGCCGCGAATAACCTCGAGAACACCGAGATCGTTTTCGTCGACGATCGTTCCACGGACCGTTCCTCAGAAATCGCCGCCCGTTTTGGATGCCGGTGTATCCAGACGGGTTCCAGGCAGGGCCCGGCGGCCGCCCGCAACCTGGGTTTCAAACAGGCGGTGCATCCTCACCTCCTTTTCCTCGACTCGGATGTTGTTTTGCTGCCGGATGCGTTGACCCGCGTTCGCGAGGCCCTCGATCTCTACGCCCATCGGCCGGACGTCGCGGGGGTGCTTGGCCAGTATGCGGAAGAACTGCCCTGGACCGATTTTTTCACGAACTACAAGAACCTTGCCGCCTGTTACCTTTATCGGATCACGGAAACTCAAAGCCCCTTCCTTCATACCGCGATGTTCTGCATAAGCCGGACGGTCTTCGAGGAGTCGGGCGGGTTTGATCCTCATCTGACGCATGGTGAGGACTTCCGGCTGGGGACTCTGCTCGGATCGCGCGGATACCGGTTTATCATTGATCGGAACGTCAACGGGCAGCATCTGAAGCGTTACTCGTTTGTCGGGATTCTGCGGGAGGACTGGCGGAGGGTCCGGCAATTGGCCTCAATTCGTCTCCCGCTTGAGGAGAGAAGGTTTTCGTACCGGGCGCACCGCTGGAATCGTCTTCTGTCGGTGGTGTTGCCCGGCGTCACGGTCGCATGTCTCGCGCTGGCGGTGATCAACCCGCTTTTTCTTCGTGTGTCGGCCGTGCTCCTGCTCGGCTTCTTCCTGCTGAATCTCCCCTTTCTGCTCTATTGCCGTAGAAAGCGGGGAATCTGGTTTGCCCTCAGAGCCGGTGCTTTCTTGTTTCTCGAGATGCTCTGGGCAGAGTTGGCGCTGGCGGTCCCTCGGAAACTCCGGAAATAGAATAAAGTCGGCGCGAACCGTCTGAGGGGCACTCAAAGTGCTCATTTGAGTGCACTCCGGAGAATCCGAAATGCTCGCTTGGGGTTAAACAACGTGTTCACGCTCATCGCGCATTCGTAGGTGCACTGACAGCCCAGCTCTTTTTGGTAGCGACGGGCGGAGGCGGCCTGAGCGGATTCCCAAAGGGCGGCGAAGTCGCAGTCAAACTGGCGGACGTTACCCATCTTCTGATCGAGCGTCTCGCAAAGGTAGACTTCTCCTGTCTCACTTAAGATCCCGATCAAATCGCCTGCATAGCAAGGGGCGATGCGGTGGTCGGCAACCGCCGCTTCCTCGATCAATCGGTAGGTTTCCTCTTCCTTCGCTATTACGGTCCGTTCGACCCAGGAACCGGCCGGCCGGTGTTCTCGCCGGTAGGCAATTACGCCCTGAGAGATGGCTGCGTAACGCTGCAGATCAACCGCTTTCAACGACGGATCAATGGGATTCCCGCGAACCAGCGTAATCGCGATCGCGTCCGGCTGGAGCTCCTCGGAGACAAACCGGTAGAACTCTTCGAAACGGTGCTGATTGCTGGAAGAAACAGTCAAAGCCACGCCGACCGAGAGATTGGGGTGGTCCGGTTTCAGTTCCTTCAAGCCCTTCAGGGTTTCAAGTGCACAGTCGAAGCTCCGCGGATTTTGCCGGATTTCATTGTGGACTTCCCGGGGACCATCGAGCGACACCCCGGTTGCGACCTTGGCGTCACGGACTTTATCGAGAAGCGCGCTCGCCCGTTCAATTGTTTTCGCGACCGAATAGCCGTTTGATGGGATCTGGATGTTTCGGACGTGCGAGTACCGTTCAAACGCAGCGGCGATTTCGGGCAGGTCCGGACGAAGATACGGCTCCCCGCCGGTCAATGAGACCGTGAGCAGATTCGGGAGGCTTCTGGCGATTTTCTCGATCTCCGAGAACTCCAGCTCGCCCTTCTTCTTGTTCAGCTCCTCCCAATAGAAACAGTGGCGGCAAAGCAGGTTGCAGCGCGAAGTAACGAAGAAGATAAGGCTGACCGGGAGCCCGCGCTTGACGACCAGCCGTCCCGCGATTGCCAGGTCATGGAAAGGCCGAGAGCGCATTTGGTCAATGGTAACACGTTGGATTGCGGATTGAGGATTTCGGATTGCGGATTGGGAATTTGAACGCCGCAATTCGCAATTATTCCACGATCAGCGTAATTTCGCGCGTGTTCATGCGGTCGATGCCCCAGCCGGCAGCCGCGGCGCCGACAAGGGTGCCGATGGTGGCCCCAACGAGGACTGCCGGTGCCTCGTTTGAGCCGTCTCCGACCCCGGCCACAACACCTGAAAAGAATCCGGCAATGGCGCCTCCGGTGACGGCCGCTGCGGTACTCCCGCCCATCTTCTTGCCGAATATAACCGTTCCGATTTCGCTGGTCGGGATTGCGGTCTCGCCTTTCACGCCCTGCTTGGATGACTCTGCCACATCGATTTGGAGGCTGGTTTCAGTCGCCTCGCGGACCATCCCTCGAACGAACGTCCCGTCCTTCAGCATCAGCTGCACACGTTCCCTTTTCAGCCACCGTGCAAGCTGGGCGGCGGGTACTCGGATGGTCCAATGGCGCAGGGAAGGTGGTCGGCTCGTTCCCGGAGTATCCACGAAAACCGGAATGTCGGGCTTTGCGACGCCGGCGTCGAACAGCGCGCCCAGGCCGCAGCCAGCCAAAAAAGCGACTGGCACTGTCCCAATGAACGCGTCTTCTCCGCGGTCATCGTAACTGGCTACGGCGATTAACATCGTCCCTACTCCTATCGCCCCGCCTCGCAAGGTGCCGTCCCACAGTCTCTCCGGGCGAAAGAGGCAAATGGCGGAAATGTCGGACCGAGCGACAGGTCCGGCGTCCGTGGTCACGGATGCTGCGTCCGAGCTCACGAATTGCTGACGCATCTGCCCGCCGTTCTTAAGGTAGATCACGATGGGTGTATCCGCCTTCAGGTTAGCTAGAGCCTCCCAAGAGGCGGTCTGGGTTTGAGGCGGCTGACCGCGGCCCGAACTGACCGCCAGGAGAACCGGTATGAAAACGCCCAAGAGTCTTTTCATGACGGGCGAAGAGGCAAGCTTCGTGCCATGGCGTCTATTCTCAGAGCCCCAAGGGCAGCGTCTTTCGGGAACCCCGAGCGGACGGGTAGCAACCAGGCCGCTAGCGGTTCGAAGGAAAATCCAGTTCAAGTTCCTGGGGGAGTGTGTTGCAACTCACCCTTGCTCCAAGTGCCGCGAATCTACGCAGTTCGCATTGAACCTTTTTTCGTTCAGTTCCGTTTTTACTAGCGAAGGAGGACGATACATGAAACGAAGACGACTGCTGCTCCCGGTGCTGGTTCTCGGGGCTCTCACTGTGATGGCCAATGCGCAATCGAAGCAATGGCTCCATGTTCGGGTTGATTCAGCGAAAAAAGGGGGCGAAACAGTCAACGTCAATTTGCCTCTTGCCTTGGCTGAGACGGTGCTGCCTCTGATCAAGGAGAAGGAAGTCTCGGGAGGCAAGATTCGTTTTGATCACCACAACGAGATCACCACGCAGGATCTGAGAAAGATCTGGGCGTCCGTCAAGGACCAGGGAGACGCGGAGTACGTCACGGTTCAGACGTCGGACATGAACCTGCGAGTCGCAATGGAGGGACAATACCTGGTCGTGCGGACCGATGAAACATCGAAGAACCAGGTTCAGGTCACCCTTCCTGCCAAGGTAGTCGATGCTCTTCTCTCTGGACCGGAGGACACGTTGGACCTCCTGGCAGCCGTGCGTGCCCTTAGTGAATCAGGGACCCGTGAACTGGTCTCGATCAAGGATGACGATACCAACGTCAAGGTCTGGATCGACGATAAGAACGTCAGCAGCAAGTAAGGTTTCAACGGTTCAGAGGTTCAAAGGTTCAGGGTTCGGATTCGAACTTTGAACCTCTGAACCTCTGACCTCCTAACCTTTGAACCTCTGAACCTCTGAACCTCTGGACCCTGACCGTGACTGAGGGAAAAAGTCATGTTGGCAAAGATAGCGACTTCGATCCTGGTTTTCATCGGCGCAAGTGTTTTCATGGGAGCGATGGTGATCTACCAGACCGGCATCGTCTATGTTGAGGTCGAAGAGAAGAAGCCGGACGGCCATCACCTCTTCATCCCGGTCCCGGTGATCCTGGCCCATGCAGCAGTCGCATTCGTCCCCGACAAAGAGATGGAGGAAGTCAGAGCCGAGGTGGGACCTCGAAAAGAACTGGTCCTCGCCGCGTGCGATGCCCTGATTGCCTGCCCGGACGGGCCCTTTGTCGAATACAAGAACGGTGTCGATGAACACGTCACCGTGGTAAAGCGCGGCCGGTATCTTTACGTGGACGCGGATACCAAAGACGAGAAGGTCAAGGTTCGGGTCCCAATCCACGCGGTGCGGAACCTGGTGAAGCAGGTCGCGGACTGAAAAGGCAGGGGCAAAGGGGCAAAGGGGCAGAGGGGCAAAGGGAAAAAGGCCCCTTTGCCCCTTTGCCCCTTCGCTTCTAGGTCTTCACCCATGACAGCATCAGCAGCCCGGCGGTGCTGAACAGGATGTTCGGCCCCCAGGCGGCGAGCACGGGGGCGAGCAGGCCGTTTGCCCCCATCACCTCAAAAGCCCCAAACATCCCCCAGTAGAAGATTCCAATCACAACTCCGGCCGCTATCCCGTAGAGAGCTCCCTTTCGCCCCATCGAGAACGAAAACGGGATGCCGAGCACAGTCATGATCAAGCTGACCACGGGGAACGAGAGTTTCTTGTAGAGCTCGGTGCGCAGCTGGTCGACTTCGAATCCGGCCCTTTGCAGGCTCCGTATGTACACCTTCAACTCGCCGTAGGTCATTTTGCTCGATTCTTTGACTTCCTGTTCGAAGTAGGAGGGCCTTTCGGGGAAGGAGAAGTACCTCTCGGCAAATGCCTCGTAGTTCGGCCCGTTTCCGCCTGCGAAGTCTCTTCGCCAACCCTGATTGAAGATCCAGTTACGGGTGGCCGGGTCCCACCGGACTTTCTTGGCGTAGAGGTGGTAGTTCAGCCGGTTCTCGCTGATGTCGAGGTCATAAACGGAGACATCCGCAAAAATGTCGTTTTTGGAGTCGAAATGCGCGTAGTTGTATAGCCGGTTGTTCTCCCCGAAAATCCAGTTGCGGCCCAGCTGGTAGTAGGTCTGGACGGGTCTTCCCTTAATGATGTTCCTGAGGCTGTCCTGCTTCTGGTTGGCGTAGGGAGAAACGTACTCCTGGAGCACGAACAGACCGGCGCCGGAAAGGGCGGACACAAGGACCACCGGAACCGCGATGCGGTACACGCTGATACCGCAGGACTTGAAGGCCACAATCTGGCTGGTCTTGTCGAGGACGCCGAAAGTGACGAGGGTCGCGATCAAAATTGAAATCGGAACCAGCAGAGTCAGGATATGGGGGACCAGGAAGAGGAAATAATGAAACACCGTCCAATACGAAACGTCATTCCTGACGATATCGTCCATTAGCTCGAAGAAGGTAAAGAGGTAGAACAGCGACATGCAGATGGCGAGGGTCGGAATGAGGTAGAAGAGGAAGTTCCGCAGCATGTAGAGATCGATGACGCGGGTGAGCTGCACGCATACCGTGCAGATATCCCAGAACCTATTTCCCGCCGCCGCCGCCACGCCCCGGAAAAGTCCACTGAGGTGCGCCATGAAGCGGCGCACGCCACTGCCGGCAACCGACAGCACGGGGTGGTCGACGATTCGCTCAACGATCCGGGTTTCTCGAGACGCCGCGTAAAAGCTGAAACCGGCAAGCGCAGCCAGCAGTATGTCGCCGCCCCATCCACCAAGCCAAATCGGGATAGCGCCTTCGGTCGCCAGGCTCCGGCCCAGGTCAAAGAGGATGAAATACGAGAAGGCAACCACGATGCTGGTGATGAATCCATAGCCTCGTCCTCCCTTGGGTCTGCTGATCCCCAGCGTCACGGCCAGGAGGCCAAAAATGAGCGAGGCGAGGGGGAGGGAGATCCGACCGTGCATCTCGACGCCGTTCGCCCGCTGCTCGGACGCTTCGCCGTGCTGGCGGTCCCTCCACAACTCGATGAGCGTTTTGTCCTTTGGTCTCTTGGGTTTCGAGAAGGCCGTCTCCATTTCCGGCATGGACAGCAGGAGGTCCTGGGTTCCGAACCGAGTCAGGCTGTCTCGTTCCGGAGCCGCTTCGTTGGTGTCATAGACTGTCCCATTCTCAAGGTGGAGCTGCACCCGGCGTCCGTTTTCGCTGGTGATCAGATCCCCCTTGCTTGCCAGCATTATCTGCCTTTTGCCGTTCTCCGACGTGTGAACAAAAACGCCTTTCCAACCCGAGGTCCGCAGGTCTATGTCCTCGACATAGAGAATCGTGTTTGAAATGTCTTCATTGAAGACCCGGGGTTTGATTTCGGATTGAAGAGGTTTGAATCCGAGCTCGTGGCTCAACCGGCGCAGGCTCCAGTTCCCTTGAGGGAGGAGCACGCAGGTGAAAAGAGCCGTGATCAGGGCCACCGCGCTGGCCACCTTCAGGACCGGCTTGATCATCTGCCATATGCTGACCCCGCTCGCTCGCAGGGCGATGATTTCGCTGTCGCTTGAAAGCCGGCTGAAGCCGATCAGTGTCCCGATTAAGAAGGCGAAGGGGATGCTGAAGATCAGGACACTCGGCAGGATGTAAGCCACGATCTGGACCACCGTGACAGCGTCCGCGTTCCGTCTGATCAGCATTTCAGCCAGGCGTCCGAATTCCCTCGTAAAGACGACGAACGTAAGGACCAGTAGCGTTATCAGGCACGGCCCCGTGATTTCCCGGTAGAAAATGCGGTTCAAACGACGATGACTCATGTCCCGAGCATTCTATTCTAACTCACAAAGGCAGGGGCAAAGGGGCAAAGGGGCAGAGGGGCAAAGGGAAAAAGGAAGGGGAGAAGGGGCGGAGGGGCGGAGGGAACGAGGCAAAGGGGCAAGGGGGCAAAGGGGCAAG
>RPQK01000338.1 GCA_003819755.1 Acidobacteriota bacterium
GTTTCTTGCGGAGCGCGTCGGATGCGTGCCCCCAGCACGAATCGGTCTCGCTCCGGCACGCATCCGACGCGCTCCGCAAAAAACGCTGCGCTTGCGGCTCTGTTCGATCCTGCTGGTTCCGAGATGTGTATAAAGTGATATACGCCTGAGCGCTGTTGCTGAGATTTGCCGCAAGGGCCGGACCTGTTGGAGTGCAGCGGCAAGGACTTACGCTTATGGGCGGCCTTGCGCGACTCTGGAAGACGCCCGGTGTTTCTCTTCACCCCTTGCGGTTACGGTACAGCTTCCGGTCAACAGCCTCCGCCATTTTGCGGCAGTCCAGCTGCAGACCCAGGAACTGAGCGATCCTGTTCGCTTCCCTTTCCGGATTCTCAATCACATCGGAATAAGCAACGTGCAGGACGTCGAAGTTCGGCTGGTGCTCCAACCACGATTTGACCTTGCGCATGTGCTCTTCGAAAAGAGCTGCGACTTCCGTGTCGTCGGCTGCGGCCGAGCGGGTGCCTCGCCTGTCAAGCATCTTGTTTTGCGAGGCCACTACTTCTCCCACGGCCCGGTTCATAAAGACAACCCGGTACCGGTACGAAGCAGGCAGATCCTTCAGGAAGTGAGATACGATCTTGATCCCACGCCCCTCATACTGCTTCAGCCAGGTTTGGTCGCTGTCTTTGGGCAACTGCTTCACCCGCTCGAGCTCATAGTAGCCCTTGGGATTATCCTCATCGGCGGTGCGCACCTGGTCTGTGATCACCTCAATCCCGCCGGCTTCAAGCATCGTCATGGCCATCGAGGTGCCCGACCGGGGCAAGCCGGAGACCACTATGATCGCCTGGCCATTTTCCGTATCAGCTCTTTTCAAGAATCCGAACAACGTCTTTCCTCCCTCGGGGCGAACAACTCAGGACAGAGAATCACGAGCTTTCAATGCTGCCCGCCTCCGGCGGCAGCCACTTCCACACGTGTCTCCGTGACGGCCTTGCTTTCGCCGCTCTCGTCCTCGACCCCAGTTTCCGTCCAGGAGTAGTCCTCGCTCTTGACCAGCCCCTGTGCCAGAAGATACCGGAGAATGGCACAGGCATTTTCTTCGGCTGTCCGGCCGACGGTCTCTAGCCGGATCTCGGGATTGGCAGGCGGCTCATACGGGTCGTCTATTCCGGTGAAGCCTTTGATTTCACCCTGCCTGGCCTTCGCATACATCCCTTTGATGTCGCGTTCCTCGCAAACCGACAGCGGAGTGTCGATGAACACTTCGACGAAATGATGAGTTCCCACCATGTTGCGCACTTCATTGCGCGTGGATCGGTAGGGGCTGACAGCCGCGCAGATCACGGCACCGCCGTGCCGCACGATTTCGGAGGCGACGAAACCTATCCTGCGGATGTTCGTATCCCGATCTTCCTTGTCAAATCCCAACCCTTTCGAGAGGTGGGTTCTGACAACGTCGCCATCCAGAACGCTGACGGAGCGGCCGTGTTCCTCCAGCAATACCGTCAGGATGTCGGCGGTGGTCGTCTTGCCTGCTCCACTGAGTCCCGTAAACCAGACGCAGAAGCCCTGGCGATGACGCGGTGGATATTTCTCGGCAAGAATGTTGGCGACCTCAGGGCGCGTGAACCAGTCGGGCAAAGGCTTGCCGTTATTGAGGTAGAGCTGCCGCACCTCCGTACCGGAGATCGACGCGGCCTTTTCCGTGGGAGGAACCTGGTTGATCTCCACGTAACGCCGCTGGCGCGGGAGGTAGGTCAGTTCCTGAAAAGGAATGATGGAAATCCCGAGCTCAGGCCCCAACTCCTCCAGGATCTCTTGGGCGGCATACGGCTCGTAGAACGGCTTTCCGGTAGAATCGACCCCGGGGCTGGCGTGATCACGGCCGACGATGAAGTGGTTCGCCCCGTAATTGCGGCGGATGAGGGCGTGCCAGACGGCCTCTCGAGGTCCGGCCATCCTCATGGCAAGCGGAAGGAGGGAAAGCAGGATCCGGTCGGGATTGAAGTACCGGCCGGCCAGGACCTTGTACGTGCGCACCCGGGTGAAATGGTCAACATCACCCGGCTTCGTCATCCCCACAACCGGGTGCAGAAGAAGCACTCCGTCCACCTGCTCGACGGCTCGCTTTGTTAATTCTTCATGCACACGGTGTAGCGGGTTTCTGGTCTGGAACGCGACAACGTTCGTTCGACCGCGCCGGCTAAACTCGGCACGAGTCTGTTGAGGCGTCAGGCGAAGTTCGCGGAAATCGTAGTGGTGCGGCAGGTTGATTATTTTCATGGGTCCCGAGATGTTCCATTCGCCCCAGCCATTCATCTCGGTGACAAGCGGATGCCGCAGATCTCGCGTTCCGAAGACTTTTTCGGCTGTCTTGACCCGGTCCCATCGGTAGATTTCCTCGACCGTCATCACGCCCAGGACGTTGTTCTTCTGGTCTCGCAGCGCGACTCTGCCGTCGAGATGCAGTCTTTCCTTCTCGTTGACCGGAAGGCAAACCGGTATCGGGAAGATGGCCCCGTTTTCCAGGCGCATCTCCTCGACGACTCGTTCACAGTCCCGGCTCCCCATGAAGCGGTCAAGCGGCGAAAAGGCGCCAGTGGCGAGTAGTTCCAGATCCGCCACAGCCCGCTGTGAGAGCTGCACTGACGGCAGCTTGGGGACTTCTCTTCGTAGACTTTCCGCTTCTTCGTGTTCTACACAAAGATTGATCAATTTTTCTCCATACGGTGCGATCAGCAAGTTGGACCTCACATTCAGTATTTCAGTGTTGTTGACGCGACTGTGGCTGCCTCGCGTTGGGCTGAAAGGATTTGTCGTGGAATAGTCTAGCCTGAGAGCGAACACCGCCTCTCAGCAGATGATTCGACGTTTGCGGCATTCGGTGGGTTTTTTGCGACGGTGAGCGAGATGGAGCGGGGCGACCTGTCGTAGGAGAGCTTGCACAATCGTGAGGGCGAGGAGCTTTTATCGTGGCCGGACTCTCCAGAGTCCGGCAGCCGGACTGAAAGTCCGGCGAAAACAAAAAGCCTCCTCCTCCCTTGCCCGGCTGCAACTTTCCCTTTTGGGCCGGACCTCAGGCCCGGCTGCCGGACTCTGGAGAGTCCGGCCACGATAAAAGCTCCTCGCCCTCACGATTGTGCAAGCTCTCCTGCGTTTCTTTATCAGTCTTCGGACGGCTGGCCTTCGACTGCGGCCAGGAACTCGCCTGCCGAGTCGCCAAAGACGACGAAGCTGACGACCGGGACGTTGCTCGACACCTTCAGATGTCCTCCGACCTGTTCGAAGCCCGGACCGAACCACGTCGAACCATTCAGAAGGTCAACCAGCCGTTGCCCCGGCTGGAGGCTGACCGTCTTTTCGCCTGACGGTTGCCCGTTCCTGGTCCAGGCCCGCACGGTCACGGTTGCCGGACCGCTGTTCGGGTTCATCACCGTAAGACCGGTGAAAAGGGCTTCGGCCATGGACTGAGCGACCTGAAGGTAGAGGGTTTCAACCAGCGGCTCGCGCCACATCGGTAGAGTTGATGCGGTTTTTCCGCGCGTGCCGGTAAAGGTCGCAGTTCCGAGGAGGGTCCCCGAGACAGAAGCAGAGGAATTCACATCAACTACCACATAGCCGGTCAGGAAGCGCTCCTCTGCGGGAATAGCAGCAATCCCCAGGATCTCGGAGAGCCGCACCAGCTTCAGACCCTGGCCGGGTACTGTTACGGTGCCGCTGCCTCGAACCAGCCCCTGATCGCTGTGGATCGTGAAGGTCGCCTGGACGTGTTCGGGACGCGGATTGATCAGGCGGAGCTCTGTATCCTCTCCTTCGCGGCCAACTATGTAGTGAGGTATCCAGAGTTTTTGAGCAGGGGCGACCGCCTGGGCACCGGCCGAGGTATAGCTTTGAGAGTTCGCTATTAACTGGACGCCCTGAACGGGAACGTCGGATGTCATTCTCAGATAATGGCCGTTGCTGAGCAGATCCACCGCAAGAAGGCTGGGAAGGGACCCGAGGTGAGACGCGCCGGGCGGCAAATGGAGCGAGGCGGTCTTTATCTGGGTACCAGATGGGTCCATCAGATAGAAGGAGAGCCGTGCGGGACTAATGGCATCAGTATTGGTCAGGAAGTAGAAAGTCTTTCCGTTTCTATCCAACTGCGCGAACGGGAAGAAAAGCTCCGTCCCGGACACCGGTTTGCCGCCGACTCCATCCAACTGATTGGGCTGGCCCCGGCCGATCATGAAGAAACCGCGCACTGCTGAGTTGTCGGCGTGCGCCGTGAGCGAAACGGCATCCGGGCTGTCGGGCGTTACGGCGTCAGCGAGAAAAGCATCCTGGGCCTGAGGTTGGAACACCGAGCTCTTCACGAGTTGCTCGCTGCCGGCGCTGTTTACCGCGGCAATCTGGAGAGTATCGGCCTGACTGGAGTTGTTCAGAACGGCGACTCCGATGAAACTGTTGTCCACCATCGGGTCGACGCCGTTCAAACTGGCCGGCATGACCAGCTTGTCTTTTTTCTTCGTCACTTTTACCAGGACATCGTCGGTTGCCTGGGCGCTCTTGCTATCGCTTACCCGGAGCCGGAACGCCAGGTAAATGTCCTGAGAGACCGTGGGCGCGACGAACTGGAGTGTTGGTGTGTCTGTGGCCGCCAGGTTGACACTGGGCCCGTCGATCTGCGACCAGAAGAAAGTGATCGGGTCCGAATCCGGGTCGCTGCCGGAGCCGGAAAGGGTGACAGAGCTGCCGGACGGCACGAAGCGGTCGGGTCCGGCGTTGACGGTCGGGGGGCTGTTGACATCCACGATCACGTTGACCTCGTCGGTCGCACTCCCGCCCCTGCCGTCGATGACGGTGAGCCGGAAAACGAGGCTCGCATCCGCGGTAACAGAAGGAGCGGTGAAGGTAACAATCGCCGCCGACCCGCTACCGATATCCACAGCGGGACCGCTCATCTGGACCCACGACCGCGTCAGGCTGTCTCCGTCCGGGTCCAAGGAACTGCAGCGCAGGGTGACTAAGCTCCCTGGTACCACCTTCTGATCGCCCCCGGCATTGGCGATGGGGAACTGGTTGGTCGGCGGTGGCGGTGGTGGTGGTGGTGGTGGTGGAGGTGGTGGAGGTGGTGGAGGTGGAGGTGGAGGTGGCGGTCCAGTTGGCACCACCGCCTGCACCTCGTTGGACTTCCCGCTCTCCAAACCGCCGGTGTTGACAGCGCTTACCGCGTAGTAGTAAGTGGCGCCGCCAACAACTGTAGAATCGAGAAATGACGCCGAAGGGTGCGGAGTCGAGTTGAGCCGATTATAGTTCGAGCCAGGAGTCTGAGTCCTGTAAACCCAGTATCCGGCCAGGTCTGCCTCCGTATTCGGATCCCACGCAAGCGACACGCTCGCGCCGAGCAGCGGTCTGGACACCAGGATGGTGATTAGCAAGAAGCGGGTCAAAAAACTACCAGTTGCCACGTATTAACCTCCCCGGGCAAATAACCCGGTAAAGCTTTTACCCTTCATGGCACAAGCGAGAGTGTGACGCTGGTCACCGGCTGAGAATGGGAGAGCAGGAAGTCAGGGACGGATTTGGATTTGCCGGGCACCGGTTTCCGCCGGGAGCGGGGGCATCCTGCCCGCACCCGTGGCCGCGGGCGTCCCTCCGGGACTCCAAAATTGTAATTCTGATCTTGATCCCTTGATGCGGGTGTGATTCCTTGGATTTCATGGGTTACGATGCGGTCGTCGTGGGTTCTGGCCCGAACGGATTGTCAGCCGCCGTTACACTCGCGGAAGCTGGTTTGTCCGTCTGCGTGCTGGAGAAATGTGCTACGGCCGGTGGGGGAGCGAGGACGGCTGAGCTGACTCTGCCCGGCTGCCGGCACGATGTTTGCTCCGCGGTGCATCCTCTGGGTGTCGGTTCTCCTTTTTTCCGGCGTTTGCCTCTGACCCGCTATGGACTTCGCTGGATTCACCCGCCCATCCCCATGGCCCATCCTTTTGATGACGGCACCGCCGCGGCTCTATTCAATGACATTGACCAGACAGCGGCGACGCTTGGAGAGGATGGACCTGCTTATACCCGTTCGCTCCTTCCGATCGTGCGCGCCTGGGACAAGATAGAGGACCAGGTGCTTGGCCCCTTTAGTGTTCCCCGGCATCCCTTCGAGATGGCCCGGTTTGGCTTGATTGCGCTTCAGTCGGCTGCCGGCTTTGCCAGGCGCCGGTTTCGTGGAGAAAAGGGGCGTGGACTTTGGGCCGGGCTTGCGGCTCACTCGATGCTCCCGCTCGACAGCTTAGTCACGTCTGCCGTCCCCGTCGTTTTGGCGGTACTCGCCCATCGGGTCGGTTGGCCCTTCCCGGAGAGTGGCGCTGGACGACTCAGCGAGGCGCTTGTCTCCTATCTCGTCTCTTTAGGCGGCGAGGTGAGGACCTCGCACCCGGTTTCCCACCTGGCGGATCTACCCCCTTCCCGAGTGGTGCTTCTGGACTTAAGCCCGAAGCCGGTTTTGGAGCTCGCGGGTGCGGAATTCCGGGAGTCGTACCGCAGGCAGCTCCAGAGGTACCAGTATGGTGTCGGCGTCTTCAAGCTGGACTTGGTTATCGAGGGCCGAATTCCGTTCCGGGCAGCGGAGTGCGGCGACGCAGGGACGGTTCATCTCGGCGGTTCGCTCCGGGAAATTGCGGAAGCCGAGAGGACCGCGTGGGAGGGAAGACACTCCGCCAAACCGTTCGTCCTGCTGAGCCAACCGAGTCGTTTTGATCGGACCAGGGCGCCCGAGGGACTCGAGACTATCTGGACATATTGTCACGTCCCAGCAGGATCGAACCAAGACATGACAGAGGCGATCGAGAACCAGATTGAGCGTTTCGCACCCGGGTTCAGAAGGCAGATCCGGGCCAGAAGCGCCATGACCGCAGAGGATTTCGAGCGGTACAACCCGAGCTATATCGGGGGTGATATCAATGGCGGGGTTCAAAACTGGCGGCAAATTTACGCTCGGCCTGCCCTGAAGTTTTGCCCGTACGCAACCTCCGATCCGAGCTTGTTCATCTGTTCGTCGTCGACACCTCCCGGCGGAGGGGTTCACGGCATGTGCGGATATCACGCCGCCAGAGCCGTCTTGAGTCGGGTCTTCAAGAAAGCAGCACTCGGGTGATGGGTTCAAGAGCTTCGAGAGTCCGGACCGCGAGGTCTGGTTCGTAGCTCCTCAGGGTTTCCAGTGAGTAGGTGCCGGTGGCCACCGCGACAGTTCGAGCGCCTGCCGCCTTCCCGTGAAGAATGTCGCGAGGCGTATCGCCGATCACAAAGGCGGCTTCCACCTGCCGGGGAGCAACAGAACCGGCGCCCCTCTCGATCGCGCGCCGTATGACATCGGTCCGGTCTTCCGAATCCGATCCGAACCCTCCGAACCCGAAAAAAGAGTCCAGTCGCGCGTAGCGCAGCTTCAGCCAGGCGCCTTCCTCAATATTGCCGGTGGCCACTCCGAGACCAAGGTTTGGCTCTTTCGAAAGCCCGGCGAGCAGGTCGCGGACGCCGGGAAGAATTCTTAACTGCGTGCAGACGGCCATCTCCTCTTTGAGGAAGGAAAGATAAGACTGGAAGAATCGGGCGAACATCTCTGTCGAACATTCGGTTTCCCGACCGCAGATCTTCATAATCTCCCGAACAATCTGCGGGTCGGTCTTGCCGTCCGGATGCACCGCTTTTACCGCGTCAGGGAGGACCTGATTCACTTCGAAAGCCCGGTTGAGGGCGCGCATACCCGCTCCGTGAGTCAGAAGGAGCGTGCCGTCTATATCGAACAGGACCAGACGCATAAGAGGTCCATTGTAGCATCGGCGTTCACCGTTCAGCGTTCAGCGTTCAGCGTTCACCGTTCACCGTTCAGCGTTCACCGTTCA
>RPQK01000339.1 GCA_003819755.1 Acidobacteriota bacterium
GGCCTCGGACGGGACTTGGACGGCTACGATCGGGCCGGTACAGCCGGGCTTCCATTACTACTGGTTCCTGGTCGACGGGGTTCCGGCCAACGACCCGTCAAGCGAGACATACTTCGGCTGGGGTAAGCAATCGAGCGGGGTCGATGTGCCGGATCCGGCGCTCGATTTTTACGAGCCCAAGGATGTCCCGCACGGGGACGTCCGCATCCACTGGTACCGCTCGGCGACGACCGGGCAGATGCGCCGCGTCTACATCTACACACCGCCTGGCTATGACGCCCACCCCAAGCAGCGTTACCCGGTTCTGTACCTTCAACACGGGGCGGGAGAAAGCGAGCGGGGATGGACCGCACAGGGACGGGCGAACTTTATCCTGGACAACCTCATTGCCGCCCGCAAGGCGGAACCGATGATCATCGTGATGGAAAACGGCTACGCTTCAAAGCCAGGGAGTGCCCCGACGACAGGCCAAATGCGCGGCAATGAGGCGTTCGGGGAAGTGGTGATTAACGACCTGATCCCCGAGATCGACAAGAGCTACCGGACGCAGCCCGACCGGAAAAACAGGGCGATCGCCGGCCTCTCGATGGGCGGCGGCCAGGCTATGAATGTCGGGCTGGGGAACCTCGATAAGCTCGCGTGGATCGGGTGTTTCAGCGGAGCGACGGGTCGGAACTTCGACATCAGGACGTCGTACAACGGGGTCTTCGCCGACCCGAAGGTGTTCAACAAACGTGTCTCGCTGTTGTGGATCGGCTGCGGCACGGAAGACAGCCTAATGGCCGGATCACGGGCACTGCATGAAGCGCTGGGTAAA
Organism: Acidobacteriota bacterium; assembly: GCA_003819755.1. Taxonomy (GTDB): domain Bacteria; phylum Acidobacteriota; class UBA6911; order RPQK01; family RPQK01; genus RPQK01. Next base: position 818 of record RPQK01000339.1, read on the forward strand.
GCCAGCGTCCGGCACGTCTGGTGGGAGGGCCCCGGCCTTCACGACTGGCAAGTCTGGCGCAAGCACCTGCACGAATTCGCCCAGCTGGTGTTTCGGGATTAAGCACGGACGGGAGGTTTTTATCGTGGCCGGACTCTCGTTCAAGGGAGTCCGGCCACGATAAAAGGCCCTCCCAACCTGGCTGGTTGCCACCTCAGTACTTCACGAACTTCGACCCCTTGGCCCCGCAGATCGGGCATTCTTCGGGCGGTTTGCCGAACTCGATGTGACCGCAGACCGGGCACAGGTAGAACTCGTTGTCACCCAGATCCTTGCCGCTCGCGACCGCTTCCAGAGCCTTCTGATACAGGCAGGCGTGGACAGCTTCCGCCTTGACGGCATATCCGAGGATGCGTTTCGCTTTGTGATTCTCGTTTTCGGCCTGGGTCACCATGGGCGGGTACATTTCGGTGAATTCGTACGTCTCGCCGGCGATGGCCTGTTTCAGATTTTCCGCGGTTGCCCCGATGCTCTGAAGGGCAGCCAGATGCCCGTGAGCGTGAATTGCCTCAGCTTCAGCCGTAGCCCGGAACAACTTGGCGATGTTCGAATAGCCTTCCTGCTCGGCTTTCCTGGCAAAGGCCCGGTACTTCTGATTCGCCTGACTCTCACCCGCAAACGCTTCCTTCAAGTTCTTCTCAGTAGACGACATATCACTCCTCCGTTAGTCCGCATTAAGATATCACGCGGTCAGGATGGGCCGAATACCACACACCACGCGTCTCGTCATGCCAGAGTCTACACGATCTCTTCCTTCACCGGGTCCCACCTGACCTTCCGTTCCTGCCGGAAGGCCTCTACCGACATAACCACGGCGACGGCCTCCTGGAAGGCCCGGTCAACATGGCAGCGGGGAAGTTCACGGGTGCGCACACACTCCAGAAAATTCTCCATGTGCGACGTGACGCGCAGCTCGCCCTCTCGATAGACATAATCTGGAGGGGCAACCGTCAACGGGGGAGTCACCTTTTTCTCTCTGGCGAGTTTCCAGACATCCGCCGCCAGATCCCTGGTCTTTTCCATCTTCTGCTCGTATTCAGGCTTCCACTCGCCGCCGAAGGTACGGCAAAAGCCGGATGCCACCTCCAACGTCTGATCGCGGCCGAGGATCTGAGTCACCTCGTCCACATGTTTGCTGTGGAAACTGCACCCGAAAGTAATCGCGAGGTTCTGTTTCGGATAATCGAACAGGACATGCCACATGTCGGGAACTTCACGCCCGTCCTTCCAGTAGTAGAGCCCGCCCTGTGTGACGGCGCTCTCCGGTATCCCGAGATCCATCACGAAATTGATCGAATCCCAGATGTGACTGAGAAGGTCTCCGGCGATGCCGGTCCCGTAATCCCAGTAGCATCTCCAATTGAAGAACCTGAGCGGGTCAAAGGAGCGTTTGGACGGCGCCTGCGCCTGAAAACGCTGCCAGTCGATTGTCTTTTCGCTCGCGTCGCTCGGGACCTTGGTGATCTCGTAGTCCGTATAGAAGCGCCATTCAGGAAAACTGTTCGTCCGATCGATATAGCTTCGGACCAGCGGCACGGGTCCAAGCTTTCCCGAGCGGAATATTTCGCGCGCCTTGTGGAAGTAGGGAAGGCTGTTGAAGTGGTGCCCGAGCTGCATCACGATCTGATTGCCTTTCACCGCCTGCCGCATCTTCTTGGCCGCCTCGATGGTCGTGCACCAGGCCTTCTCAACATAGATGTCTTTCTTCGCCTCGGCCGCGGCGACGGTGATAGGCGCGTGCATGAAATCGGGCACCGCGATAATCACCGCATCGACGTCCGGGTCCGCAACGGCTTTCTCCCACTCCTTGACTATCCTCAGCTTCGGGTTGGTGCACAGTGACTTCGCCCGGGCGATGTTCCCGTCGTAGAGATCGGACACAACGCGGATCTCCGTCTTGTCGACCGCCTGCGCGGACTGCAGGAGGCGATGGCCCTGGGTGCCGACCCCTATGTTGGCCACTCCAATGATGTCGTTGGGATTTGGCCGGGCCAATATGGCCGGGGCGCCCTGCCAGGCCGCCGCAGCTGCCGCGCCACCGGCCAAATCCTTCAAAAATGACCTTCGTTCGATTCGATCCTGATCGCTCATCATGCCCCTCCAACCACGCATGGTATGCCCGTCGGGAAGCTAAGGTAAAGCAGGACGAGCACCTAAGAAAGAACATCCAGAGCCGCACACGGAGCGAGGGTGACAAAAAGGTTACCATCGTGACAAACCGGCAATCGAGGTTCGCAAAAGACACAAGTGAGTAAGGGCCTGGCCCCCAAGATTACAGCCCAAGCGAATTTTTGGGTACCCTTTTTCAATACTCTGGGAACGCAGCTTGCGAGCGAAGCCACGTGCCTGCCGACAGACGGAGGCCACAGGCTCTTTTGTAAATTCCGTTTTTCGCAATATGCTTACCAAGTGGTCGCGGAGGATACTTCAGACGCAGAGGGCGACCCGTTTCGCATTGAAGGAGAAGAGACACGAATGAGAGTAAGACTTCGGCTGCTTCTGTTCGGTATGGCCTTTATTACGACCCTCCATCCGGCTCTGGCCGAGAGCATAAGCTCACCCGACGGCAAGATTCGAGTCGAAGTCGGAATCAAGCAAAAGCTTGAGCCGTATCCGTCCGGCGTCCGGCTCTACTACTCGGTCCTGTACAACTCCCGAACCCTGCTGGCCGACTCGCCCTTCCGCATCGATTTCAAAGGGATGCCGCCCATCGCCGAGAACCTGGCGGTCAAGGGCAGCCGGACATCACAAGGCGACCAGACATGGCAGACTGTATGGGGCAAGAGCAAGACCGTCGGAAACCGGTTTAACGAGCTGACGTTGTCGCTTGAGGAATCAGCCGAGCCCCATCGGCGGCTCGACTTTGTAGTCCGCGCCTTCGATGATGGCGTGGCCTTCCGTTATCACCTCCCCGCGCAGCCAGCATTGACCGATTTCAGACTGGCGGAAGAACGAAGCGAGTTCCATTTTCCAGGGAATCCAACCGTTTGGGCGGCCACCTACGATTCTTTCCAGACGCACCAGGAAACCGAGTTCGTGAAGCGCAAGCTCGCCGACATAAAACCTGGCGAGATCATCGGGTGCCCTCTTCTCCTCGAGACACCGGCTGGCTGGGCGGCATTGACGGAAGCCGATCTGACCGACTGGGCCGGCCTGTATTTCACGGGGAGCCGGGCCACATCCGCAGCTGTCGTATCGGTGCTTTCCCCCCGGCTCGACGAGCCGGATGTCGCAGTCATCAGCCGCACCCCACGCTCCTCGCCCTGGCGAGTCCTGATGGTAGGCGGCCGTCCGGGCGACCTGGTCGAATCAAGTATCATCCTGAACCTCAGCGCTCCCTGCGCGCTCGAAGACACGTCGTGGATCGAGCCCGGTGTCGCGACCTGGGACCGCTGGTGGTGCGGGAGCTATGCCCCTGACTTCCCGGGCGAGCTGGGCATGGGGACCGAGTCGATGAAGTATTTCGTCGATTTCGCGGCGGAGATGGGTTGGAAGTACCAGCTGGTCGACTGGACGTGGTACGGTCCCCCCTTCGATCCTGCCAAACCTTTTGGGTCTGCCGGAAACCCGAATGCGGACTTGACCCGCTCGATCCCCGAGCTCGATATACCTGGACTGGTTCAATATGCGGCCGGGAAAGGTGTCAAAATCCTCATCTGGCTCGACTGGTTCAATGCTGAAAAGCAGATGGAAAAGGCCTTTCCGCTATATGAAAATTGGGGGGTCAAGGGTGTCAAGGTCGACTTTATGACGCGGGACGACCAGCAGATGGTCAACTTCTACGAGCGGCTCGTGAAGCTCGCGGCACAGCATCATCTGACAGTCGACTTTCATGGCGCGTATAAGCCGACCGGGCTGCGCCGGACCTACCCTAACCTGCTCACCCGTGAAGGGGTCCTTGGAAACGAGTACAACAAGTGGAGTAACCGGGTGACGCCCAGGCACAACGTCACGCTTCCCTTCACACGAATGCTTTGTGGCCCGATGGATTTTACCCCCGGCGGCTTCAGGCACAAGACGGTCGAAAGCTTTCGGGTCGTGGGCGGAGACACCCCGGGTCCCTTTGTCATGGGAACGCGCTGTCACCAGCTCGCGATGCTTGTCGTTTACGAGAGTCCCCTCCAGGTCATGACCGACTCGCCCTACAGCTACCGAATGAGCCCGTTCGGCCTGGAATTTTTGCGGGGAATCCCGACCACTTGGGACGAGACGCGCGTGCTCGATGGCTATCCCGGCGAGTTCGTCGTTATTGCCCGGCGCTCAGGCAGTGCCTGGTACCTTGCGGCCATGAGCGGCAACCAGGGACGGGAGATCACCATTCCCCTGCACTTCCTTGGCGGAGACAGTCATCAGGCGGAAATCTGGATGGACGCCGAGGAGGCGGCCGATTACCCGGAGCACGTTTGGGAGAAAAAGCAAGCGGTCCGTTCGAATGATTCCCTGAAGGTGCGGCTGGCTCCCGGCGGCGGGTTCGTGGGGAGGATCCGCATGCAGTAGATAGGACCCACCCCTGCGCTTTTACCCGCCCACGATCTCCTGCTCCATCTGGCGGCGGTACTGCTTCAGCTTTTCGGCCAGCTCCGGGTTGCCGAGCGCCAGAATCGCGACTGCGAAGAGGCCGGCGTTGCGGGCACCCGCCTTACCAACCGCCATGCACCCGACAGGCACTCCAGGGGGCATCTGAACCGTTGCCAGCAGGGAGTCCATCCCTTTCAAAGGCGAGGAGTCTACGGGAACCCCGATCACAGGGAGAACGGTGTGGGCCGCCAAGAATCCGGCCAGGTGCGCGGCCGCACCCGCGCCGGCTATGATGACCTTCAAACCCCGCGATTCGGCCGCCTGCACATACTCCAGCGTGGCGTTGGGAGACCGATGGGCCGAGAGGACCCGTGTCTCGTGAGGGATTGCGAACTGCTCCAGGATTTTTGACGCCTCGCTCATCAGCTCCGCGTCAGACTTGCTGCCCATCAGAATACCGACTTGAGGTTGCATAGGTAAGTTGGCGATAATTTGAAGTTGTAACTGCGATTCTCTCCTAATCGTCAATCATAAATCGTCAATCGTCAATTTCTTAAGCCCCTTGGCCGCAATATCCCGCCGGTAATACATGCCTTCAAAGTAGACCTTATTCACACCTTCGTAGGCTCTCAGGATCGCTTCATCCAGGGACTTCGCGCGGGCGGTGATTCCGAGGACCCGGCCACCGGCCGAAACCGTTTTGCCATCCCGCTTGGCGGTACCTGCATGGAAGACGACTGTGTCTCGTATCTCCCCGGCCATCTCCAACCCTTTGATTTCCTTGCCTTTTTGGTAGGGACCCGGGTAGCCGCCCGAGGCTACCACCACGCAGACCACAGCATCCGAGTTCCACTGAATGTCGATCTTGCTTAAATCGCCTCTGGCAATTCCCGCAAGGATGGTGAGCAGATCGGTCTCCAGGCGAGGAAGGACGACTTGGGTCTCCGGGTCTCCGAAGCGAACGTTGAACTCCAGCACTTTGGCACCGGAGTCCGTGAGCATGAGGCCGGCGTATAGAATCCCCCGAAACGGCGTGCCTTCTTCTGCCATGCCTCGAATAGTCGGCTCAATGACCTCTCTCAGCACACGGTCTCGAGTCGGCGGGGAGAGGATAGCATCGATCGAGTAAGCGCCCATGCCGCCGGTGTTGGGACCCTGATCGCCGTCGAAGACCGCTTTATGGTCCTGGGACGGCACCATTGGAATGTAGTTCCGCCCGTCCGAGAAAACCATGAATGAGGCTTCCTCACCCTGCAGAAACTCCTCGATGACAAGGCGGTCGCCAGAAGCGCCAAATTGTCTTTCCCGCATGACCGCATTCACGGCCGCCTGCGCCGATGTGAGGTCCGGACAAATGAAAACTCCCTTGCCAGCCGCCAATCCGTCCGCTTTGACAACCAGAGGAAAACGGTAACGCCCGCGCCCCAAGTCGGCGTCGACTGCCACCGGGTCCGTATACGTCTGATAGTCCGCAGTCGGAATACCGTGCCGGCGCATGAAGTCTTTCGCGAAAGTCTTGCTTCCTTCCAACTGCGCCGCCGCACGGCTTGGTCCCATGACGAGGAGGCCGGCAGACTCGAACTGGTCTACGAGGCCTCCGACCAATGGGGCCTCGGGGCCCACGACGGTGAGATCAACCTGCCGGGAGACGGCAAAGTCTAACAGCTTTCCCATCTCCTCCGAACCAATCGACAGGTTCTCACCCAGGCGGGCAGTCCCGGCATTTCCTGGTGCGCAGTAAAGCTCGGTGAGTGCTGGACTCTGCTTCAGTTTCCAGCAAATGGCGTGCTCGCGTGCTCCTGACCCGATGACAAGGATTTTCACGATGAAAGTGTAATCGAGGCAGGGTCTTCTGACTAGTCTGCTTTGGTGCTCTTCGTACTCTCTGTCGTCGAGGTCGTCGAATTGGAAGAGCTTTCAGCCGGCTTCGCCTTGGTTTCTTCCTTGTGCGACGAGCCGTTCTTCCCGTTCTTACGAGCGTAGTCCGTAATGTACCAACCGGTACCCTTAAACTGGATGGCGGCGGCAGAGAGGAGTCGTTCGAGCTTTCCGTTGCACTTCTGGCACGTCTCTAAAGGAGCATCCGAGAATTTCTGGATCACCTCAATGAGCTGTCCACATGACTGGCAACGATATTCATAGAGCGGCATCGATACTCTCCTGACTGACTGGATAATTGTATCAGATGTGCGGACCAGTGCGGACTATAAGATCGGCTGCACCGGTTATCAAGGCACAGCGGGTCCGGCCTTTGTCCACGAATTACGCGAAACGGGCTGGTGCCAATTCGCGTAATTCGCGTTACAACCGTAACACTTGATCGCGCCGCGCCTGCAAGTTTGGTTCGGCGCGGCTGTAATTAGTAGTGATATTTGAATTTGGTTCAATTTCTTTCAACCGGCTCTTGTCAGATGTTCGAGGGTGGCGGCACGCGCGCTCTGAAGTGTGCTGATCAGAATATCGAATATCGAATGTCGAA
>RPQK01000340.1 GCA_003819755.1 Acidobacteriota bacterium
ACAACCCCGAGACGCCCGTCCTTCCACCGGCCGACAAGAACGTCCGCTCCTTCGCTATGGAACCGGCCCACTGATTCACATCCGGGACCCATGAGGGTAAACAGGGCTTCGATGCTGTGAATGCCGTACCAGAACATGTCCGGCATGTAAGCCTTGATCGGAGCAGGCCCATACGAGAAGGCCCCGACGATGTCTCCGATCCTCGGGTCCTTTTTCGCGGTCTGGATCGCATCTGAAAAGCGCCTGCCCGAGCAGCTGAAGAAAGGAGTGCCGGATTCCCTGGAAAGCCGGACAATTTCAGCGGCATCCTTGAAATTGCCCGCAAAGGGTTTATCAATGAAGACCGGCTTTTTTGCAGCGAACACGGGCCGAACTTGTGCAAGGTGCGTACGACCGTCCACGCTCATGAGCAGCACGGCGTCAACCTTCCCGCAAAGCTCCTCTATTGAAGGCACCAGTTCGACGCCCCACTTTGTCTGCAACTCGGAGGTGAACCGCTCGATGCGGGATGCACTCTCCTCGACATCCGGGCTGCCTCCCTTGTAGGCGGCGACTACTTTCGCGCCCGGAACGTGGTTCGGGTTGCCGGGGTCATTCAGAAGTTGCACAAACTGGACGACGTGGGATGTGTCCAGTCCAATCATCCCGAGCTTGAGCACTGGCTGGCCGTCGGACCCGGCTGCGGGTACGACGAAAGCCACAAACCAACCGGCGAGTAGGAGACCAGTCCGCCCGCCTGTCAATCTCTTAGCCATCGATATGCCTTTCCATCTGCGCCAACGCAGGCCTCGTCTGGGCCGAGGCTGCGACCGCTCAATTGCCCTTCCCGTCCAGCAGTGACGCCGAGCCTTTGTCGAGAAAGAGAGTCGCAGCCGGGTGGCGGCGCAGGACCGAGGCCGGGGCGTTGGGCGTTACTTCGCCCATCACGCAGGCCCTCACCGCCGGCGCCTTTCGAGCATCCGCGACGATGGCGAGGATTTCCAGCGCCTGAAGGACCTGCTTCACCGACATCGAGAGAGCCTTCTTCGGGACATCCTCAAGTGTCGGGAACCAGCCTTCGCCAACCTGCTGGCGGCGGCTGACTTCGTCCAGCTCGACCACGAAGTACGGGTCATCCCGATCGAAATCGGCGGGTGGTTCGTTAAACGCCAGGTGGCCGTTTTCGCCGATCCCGACAAAGGCGACGTCGACAGGCTCGGAGGAGATTTCCTTTCCGACTCGACGACACACCTCGTCCGGGTCCTTGTCTCCATCAAGCAGGTGGTATTTGACGATGCCTGTCTTCCGCACGAGGCGTTCGAGCAGGAATCTTCGGAAGCTGGCCGGATGCTCCGCTGAAAGTCCCTGGTACTCGTCCAGGTGAAAGACTTCGACCTTCGACCACTCGATGCCCGGCTTGGCGACCAGCGCCTCGATAAACTCGATCTGGGATCCGGCGGTGGCGACGATGATCCGTGCCCGGCCTTTTTCGGCGATCGCCCGCCGTATCGATTCAGCCGCGTGGTCCGCCGCCGCTCCTGCCATCTCCGCTTTCGTTTCGAAGGTCTTGACGACCATTCTTGCCTCCGTCCGGTCGGCCAGGCCGCCGGAAACCAACGGCGACCTGGCCTGTCGAGCTCTGCCTGGGCGCCGAGCTAGAAAATGACCCTGAGCCCCAACTGAACCTCGCGCATGCCGCCCGCGTTCAGGATCCTGCCTATATTCGTGTTTGAAAGGCTGTCAGTTGGATTGTTCAGATTGACCAGATTGAAGACGTTGTTTGACTCGAAGCGGAACTGGAGCTTGAGTTCCTCCTTGAGGCCGAAGTCTCGGAAAATCGCCATGTCAACGTACCTGTAGCCGGGTCCGTCAAGGATATTCCGACCCGAGTTGCCATATTCACCGTTGGTATTCGATGTCGGCTGAAAGGCGGCGGTGTTGAACCATTGCTGCACCACTTCGGCACGGGGCCGGTTGGGGTCGAGGCGGGGATTACCGACCAGGTTGGCTCGTTCATTGGAACCGTCGTAGTTGCGATCTTCGCCGTTACCGACCGTAAAACCCTGACCGCTCCCCGCTCGGACGATTGCTGACATGGTCCATCCCTGCAACACGGCGCGAACCGGGACTGGGAGTTTGCCGAAGTAGTTCGGCATCCAGATGCCTGCCATTGAGAGGCTGTGCCGGCGGTCGTTGCTGGTCCGGGCCCGGTCCGCTTTGATGTCGTTCAGGTTCTGCGCCCCGCCGCGGAGATCACCTTGGAGATCCGCATCGTCCATCGACTTGCTCCAGGTATAAAACCCGCGGAATTGAAAGCCTGCGGAAAAGCGCTTTTCCGCGGTGACCTGGAGTCCGTGATAATTGTTGTTCAGGATGCTCTTCAAGACGTTGATCGTCTTGTAGACACCAGGCATTATGGGCCGCCGGGCTTCCTGGTTCTTGCTGGTTGCGCTCGGATTCCAGATCGGCCTGTTCTGTTCGTGATCGAAGAACCAATGATGACCCATGGAGCCGACGTACGCGGCCCCGATTCGTAAATCGGTCAATACCTGCCGGTCAACGGTCAGGTTGAACTGGTAGACATACGGGATTTGAAAATCCAGGCTCGGACCGGAGATCGTGACCGGGTACGTGAACCGCGGCGAGGCCTTGTCGTAGATGTAGGGAAAAGGATTTCCACCGGGGATTTTCGCATAGGGATCGGCCAAAGTCCCGGGGTCCGTGTACTCCTGCCTGGTCGTGAAAGGCTGGTTGTCGGCGGTTGTGTTCCACATGTTTCCGGAGGTCGTCCCGTAGAACAATCCGGCGCCGGCCCGAACGGCGGTCTTCCCGTCGCCGAATGGATCCCAGGCCAACCCCAAACGCGGCATAATGTTGTTCGTATCCGCCTCTACTATTCCTCGAGCTACGCCCGGGTCTCCCGGGAAGAGCATCCCGGGGAGTGCCTTCGGTACGACTTGGGACTGTCGTCCCGGCACATAGGTCACCTTGCGATCGAGCGGGTCTTTGTAGGGCAGCAGCAAGTCATAGCGAAGCCCCAGATTCAACGTCAGGCGGGGATGAATCTTGAAGTCATCCTGGAGAAAGCCCCCCGTGAACCAGGCATTGTCGATCTTGGTAACCGGCGAATCTTGCTTGAAGGTCAGCGGCAAGCCGAGCAGGAAGTCGGCCAGCGAGTTTCGCGTCCCGCCGGTGTTGGTCCGATTGAAAGTGAAGATCGAGTAGTTGTCCAGCGTTGTGTCGTGAATAATCTTCTGCAGTTGGAGCTCGCCGCCCATCTTCAAGCTGTGCCGGCCCCGGGTCATGCTGAAGAGCTCCTTCAGCTGGTAGTTGTTGTCTCCTGCAAATGGCCCGAAGATGGCCACATCCATGCTGAAGCGTCCCTTCACGTTAATCCGTGGGAGCGACTTCGGCCCCTGGATTCTGAAGGTGGAGCCCAGATCACCAAGGTCTTTTTCCGGGAAATTCAGACGCCCCTCGGCAGCTCGAAGATAGCTCGCCCGAAAGACGTTGATTATCGTTGGGCTGATCGTCCAAGTGTCGGCGACGCTGATATTCGTTTGACGAGATGTAAAGTCGCGGCTCACCCAGTTCGTGAAACTCCCCCGGAAGGGTTCCACATCCTTGTAGGTGGAATACATGAAGCTGCCTTCCAGCTGGTGCGCCGCCGTCAGGAGGTGGCTGATCTTCGTCTGGAAGGTGTCGCTGTTGGTCGGCACCGGCGCCTGCCCTTCGTAAGTCCCATCCGGCATGTTGGGTAACGGAATGTACTCATCGAGAATTCGCTTGGCCACTGGATCAAACCGGCTCAGCGGGATCTTGTCACCGGGGAAAGCCTGCCCAGTCAGGGGATCTCTCGGTTTTTCGGCGGATTGCGAAAAGTCGCCCGCCCTTTCGAGCTGGGTCGGCGGCATTCGATCCGCCGTCGTGGTGAAACGGGTGCCTCTTTGCCTTAAGCCGTCATAGCTGAAGAAGAAGAACGTTCGGTCCCGCTTGATCGGACCGCCCACCGTCCCGCCGAACATATTCCTTCTTTGCATGTCCTTGAGACCGCTCCCGGACGGGCTCCAGCGATTCGCGTTCAGGGCGTCGTTTCGTACCGCTTCGAAAAGGGAACCGTGGAAGTTATTGGTGCCCGACTTTGTAATCATGTTGACGACCCCGCCCGAAAACCGGCCGTGTTCCGCGGAGAAGCTGTTGGTCGCCACCTGGAATTCCTGGATGGCCTCGGGACTCGGCATGAGCCCGCCGGTGTTGCGCAACCCTACCGTGTTGCTGCCGCCGTCAAGCATGTAGTTCACAGTCCCGCCCCCGGCGTTGGCCGCGCCGTTGACCGAGGTCTCCTGCGAAGGACCGCCAAATACGTTGGATGTCCTCTGGTTGTCTACCCCTGGAGTCAGGTCCAGGAGATCGTAAACGTTGCGGTTGACGAGAGGCAGGTTGGCGATGTCGACACTGTTGACGGTCTGCCCGACAGCCGCGTTGCTCGTCTCAACGAGCGGAGCGTCCCCGCTGACTGTAATTGACTGAGTCACCTCCCCCGGTTCCATAACCGGGTCGACACGGTCGCTTCGGTTTAACTCAACGACAATCCCGTCGTGCACGAAGGTTTTGAAACCGGGGAACGTGACCTCGACCCGGTAGCGGCCGACGGGCAAGAACTGCACCAGAAAATGGCCCGTCTCGTCTGTTAGTGCGATCCGGGACAAATTCGTGTCCAGATGAACGGCCTTCACCTCAGCGCCTGGTATAACACCGCCTTGGCTGTCAGTGACCGTCCCTACGATCGTTCCTGTGGTGTCCTGAGCCCGGGCGGGCCAGGAAGAAAAGGCAAACAACAGAACAACCACAAAAGCCAGTGAAACAACACGGTATCGCATGATCCCTCCTCCAATCCTGTGTCTCACATCCTGTTGTGGGCTCTCACCCGCCCTCCGCCCGGTGCTTACCACAATTCCGGCAGAGCGCGGGTTGACAACGAGCTCAGCTAACGCGGTTTTTGATGTATGTAACCGGCCACCTCCAAAGTCGCCGACAACTCCCGGCAGGCGGCCTTCAGTTCCTTCGTTATCTGCTTGCCCAGCCGTTCGGTGTAACGCGGCTTGGGTATCCCCATGCTCAGGCTTCCACACACGGCGCCCCTCGCATCGAAAACGGGCGCAGCCAGGAACACGACACCTACCATCGTCTCTTCGTCATTGAGCCCATAGCCCTGTTCGTGCGCTTGCACCCACGCCTGCTGGATGAGGCAAGGGTCAGTCACCGTGCGGGGCGTCAACGGCTCGAATGTGCGTTCCTTGAGCAGGGCAGCAGCCTGCTCCGGCGGAAGGAACGCGGCTATCACTTTGCCGGCCGCGGTGGCGTGAAAGGACGCTTCCGCGCCCAACGGGCGAACCAGACGAAGGCCGCGGCTCGTCTCCCGGACGTCGATAAAGACGGCCCGCCCGCCCTGGAGTACGACCAGATAAGAGGTCTCGTCAAAGGCGCCGACCAGACGTTTGAGGTAGGGCTGGGCGGCTTGCGGCAGATTGAGGCCCTGGCTCACGTTACGAGCGAGTGGCAGAAACTGAAGTCCGAGATGGTACCGTCCTCCTACCCCATCCTGTTCGATATAGCCGTGCCTTCGCAAACTTTGGAGAATCCGGTGAACGGAGCTCTTGACGAAGCGCGTGCGAGCGGCAAGCTCCTGCAGGCTTAGCCCGTCGGGAGCATCCCGCAGCGTTTCAATGATCTTCACGATTTTCCCGACCAGCTCTATGTAGTGTTCTTTCGGCATTTATTATCCCTGTCTAAGTCTTGGGCTTTACTCAGTCTTCCTTTCGGAGTCTCTCGTGCTCTTGGCGCACCCGAGATCATGAAAACGGGCCTTTATTGTGGCCGGACTCTCCAGAGTCCGGCGCCCGGCCGCTTTTTGGCCGGGCTCTCCGCGAGCCCGCCACCGGACTCTGGAGAGTCCGGCCACAATAAACGCCTGCCTCCAACTGGCATTGCCCTTACGCCCACCTCAAACCTCATGGTCCCAGTCGACATAGTCGGGCCGTGCCCAGCACAGGGCGTGGGGACCGGCCAGGTGCGCCACCCGCTTTTCCAACTCCTCCCGGTCCAGGTCCGTTCGGCCGGCGGCAAAGCTCTTTGCCGACTCCACATTCTCCTCGAGCATCTGCACGGAGACATGACCCACGAGCAAAGTCGCGACGCCAGGATGGCCCCAAACGTACTCGAGCAATTCTTTCGGTGTTGCCGCCGCTCCAACGATGTCCCGCATCGCCTTCATGCCCACCACGCCCACGTTTTTCTGCCTGGCTACAGGCAGCGCTTTCTCAGCTACGTCGCCGTACTTTGTCGCGTTCATCGCCAGCAGGGAGACATCCGGGTTCAATGCCTCAATGAACTCCGTCGTCCGTGCACCGTCGTTCATGCTCGAGAACCCGATAAATCTGGCCGTCCCCGCTTCCTTCAGCTTTCGGATTTCCCCGTAGACTCCCTTTTCGAGGGCGGCGATGTCCTTGTCTTTTTCCGAGACGCTGTGAAGAAGCAGAACGTCCAAGTAATCCGCCTTCATGGCTTTCATGCTCTTTTCCAAAACCTTCATCGCCTCGGTGACGTCCCGGGAGTCAATTTTCGTCGCCAGGAAAACGGACTTGCGATGTGCCGGAAGAATCTCACCAAAGCGCTCTTCGCTCGACTTTGTCGCGCCCCATTTGTAGTTGGGCGCAGTATCGAAGTAGTTGATTCCGAGAGCGACTGCGCGCTCGAGGATCGGCTCCCACTCCCCGTCCTTCACCTTGAGCCACTGCGAGCCTCCACCGAAGCCGAGCATGCTGACGCGGAGCCCGGTTTTGCCAAGGAGCCGGCGCGGGAGGCCAGCCAGAGCCTCTTGGAGAGTGGCACTACTCAAAGAGCTGGTCAAAGCGGAAGCAGCCGTTACCGCGGCTGCCGACTGCTGCAGGAAGTTTCGGCGCGACATCCGGTTTTTCACGAGCCCTCCTCGGTTCTGCTTAGCAGAACTCGTTGCTATAAGCAGAATCTGCTCAGTGCATCCCGGTTGTCAAGAGTTTTTTTCAGGGCATCGGAAGAAAGTCGGTCGGGTCAAGGATGGCAGGGGTAACTCGAACGGTGCGGATCGCGCCTTTGAACCAGAAAACCCGGTTCAACCGGCAGCCGATCGACGTTTGGCCTCCCTCTAGCGGCGGGAAATAGACCGGGCCCTTTGTTTCCAATTGCCGGTTCACGTAGTGACGCATCCGGACCCCGTCGTAGACGAGAGCCGCGTGATACCAGGCACCCAGGCGGTGTAGCGCCTGTTTGGCTTGGAGGGTCCTCTCGGAGGTGTCCGATTTCAAAAATGTGTCAAGGAACCACTCATTCTCCCCGGTCAGCCGAGTCTCGATAAGCGCTCGCCTGGTCTCGGTCGCCTGCATGTGTAGGAAACGTTGTTCCTTCTCACCTCCCGGATCCGGTCGGAAGATCACTTCGACCGTAAAGCGGTCGAGACCGGCAAGCGGATTCGAATCGACAATCAGGGCGTCGTCCTTGCCGTCGAACAGGATCGCCTTGCCGCCCGGCGTCGATATGACCTCCGGTTGACCCAGAACGGTCACCGGGTGCCCGCCGACCTGGGTCAAGTTGTCCAACTCCCAGAGCGCAGGTTTGGAGTCGCCCGACGAATCACTGCGGAAAGAGAGGAGCCCGAGGAGAAGGAAGAACCCCAGCCAGGAGCCGATCACATAGTCACTCATTTTTCCCTCCTTGTGTGCGCATCTATCCGTCACGTCTAGTGTCGTGTTGGGACAATACGCTGCCTCCACGTTCTTAGGTCCGTAGGACTGCCACGTTTATAGAAACCGGTCATCAGAGGCGACAGCAGGT